>CAZITK010000235.1:0-2860 GCA_964542145.1 uncultured Brevundimonas sp. | reverse complement strand
GGCTCGTATTTCACCGCCGCCCAGGTCGGCTCCTCCATCGCCAGCCAGCGCTCATAGGCGGCCAGGCGCCACTCCAGCATCCATTCCGGCTCGCCCTTTTTCTCGGAGATGAAGCGCACGATGTCGGCGTTCAGCCCCTTGGGCGCGAACTCGGTCTCGATGTCCGAGGTGAAGCCGTGCGCGTACTTCTCCAGCGCGGCCACGGCGTCGATAGTTTCCTTGACAGCAGCCATGGTTACGCCACCTCCTTCACGCCTTCGGTTACCCGCGCACGATGCTTGCCGTAGGCTTCGACCCAGGTGTCGGCGAACTGGATCCAGTCGCCCTCGGTTGTGCCCCAGCCGCCGGAGACGCGCACACCGCCGGTCGCCAGAGAATCCAGCCCCATGGCCATGATCGCCTTGGACGCCCTGGTCTTGCCCGACGAACATGCGCTGCCGGCCGACACCATGACGCCCTTGAGGTCCAGGGTGATCAGCTGCTGCGGGCTCTCCCAGTCAGCCACGGCCATGAACAGGGTATTGGGCAAACGCGGCGCGGCCTCGCCAATCACCACAGCCCCCGCCGCCTTCACCCGCGCCGCGGCGGCGTCGCGCCAAGCCGAGTGATCCTCGCCCGAAGCCAGTTCGCGCATGGCGCACACGGCGGCGGCTCCGAATCCCGCGATCCCCGGCACATTCTCGGTCCCGGCGCGCAGGCCCCGCTCCTGCCCCGCCCCATGCAGGGTGCGAATGATGGGCGCGCCCTCGCGGCTGACCAAGGCGCCCACGCCCTGCGGCCCGCCCAGCTTGTGCGCCGACAGGGTCAGGGTGTCGGCCCCCAGCGCGGCCATGTCGACCGCGATCTTGCCCGCCGACTGGATGGCGTCGACATGCAGCCAGCCTCCGGCCGTGCGCACCAGCGCGGCCGCCTCGGCGATCGGCTGGATCACCCCGCTCTCATTGTTCGCATGGTGGATGGCGACCACCGCCCGGCCCGGCCGCTTCAGGGCCTCGGCCAGCCACACCAGATCGACCACGCCGTTCCGATCGACCGGCAGCACCTCGACCGGCGCCCCCGAAGCCAGGGCCGCCTCGGCCACACAGGGATGTTCAGTCGCGCCCACGATCAACCGCTCGCACCCGGCCGCCAGCGCACTGGCGATGGCCTGAGCGTTGGATTCCGTCCCGCCCGAGGAAAACACCACCGCCGTCGGATCGGCCCCGACCAGCTCGGCCACCTGGGCCCGCGCCGTCTCGACCCGCGCCCGCGCCCGCCGACCGGCCGCATGGACAGCAGAAGGATTGCCGTTGTCCGCCAAGGCCTTGGCCATGCTCTCCTGAGCCTCCGGCCGAACCCGGGCCGAGGCGTTGTAGTCGAGGTAGACGCTCACGCCGCCGCCTCCGGCATCGCCATTAGGGGCGGATCAATCGACGCCCGATGGCGACCGGCGCGGTTGTGGATCACGTCGTCCAGGCTGACCGAAGCCAGATACCGGTGGATCTCCTCGCCCAGCCCCTCCCACAGGTGGTGGGTGATACAGCGTTCGCCGCGCAGCATGCAGCCGCGCGTGGCGTCGACGCACCGGGTCGCCCGGATCGGCTCGTCCACCGCCAGGACGATATCGGCCACCATGATGTCATCGGCCATGCGCGCGAGCCTGTAGCCGCCGCCCGGCCCGCGTACGCTGGACACCAGGCCCGCCCGTCTCAGCCGCGCGAACAACTGCTCCAGATAACTCAAGGAAATCTCTTGCCGTTCGGAAATCGCGCCGAGCGATACGGCGCGCGCGGCCCCGGTCTCGCCCCGACCGTTCCGGGCCAGATCGGCCATCGCCATCACGGCGTATCGTCCCTTGGTCGACAGGCGCATCGCGCACCCCTTGTTCGGTGTCAGATTTCGCGCGCTTTTCCGGGCTCCTGTGTTAGAACCCCCGGCCTCACGTCGGCCGTCGCACACAGGGAGGACTTAGAAAGTCCGACTAGCGCGGTCAAGTATTACGCGGCTGCGAAACGCCAGTTGAACACGGGATTGTCGACCCCCCATGCCTGAAGTCATCCTCGCCGGCGCCTCCGGCCGTCTGGAAGGCCGCTATTCGCCCGGCAAGCGCGAGAACGCCCCCATCGCTCTGATCCTGCACCCCCACCCCAAGGCGGGTGGCCAGATGAACAACCCGGTGGCGCTGCACATGTATCGGCTGTTCGTCGAGCGTGGCTTCGCCACCCTGCGCTTCAATTTCCGCGGGGTGGGCAAGTCCCAGGGCGAGTTCGATTCCGGGATCGGCGAACTGGCCGACGCGGCTACCGCCCTGGACTGGCTCCAGGCCGAGAACCCCGCCGCCACCCAGACCTGGGTCGCCGGCTATCAGTTCGGGGCCTATATCGGCATGCAGCTCTTGATGCGGCGCCCCGAGACCGACGGCTTCATCACCGTCTCGCCGCCATGCAACATCTACGACTTCAGCTTTCTGGCCCCCTGCCCGGCGTCTGGGCTGTTCTTGCACGGCTCCAACGACACCGTCGTGCCGCCGATCGAGGTCGAGCGCGTGGTCAACAAGCTGCGCAGCCAGAAGGGCATCGTCATCAGCTACGACGTTGTCGAAGGCGCCACCCATTTCTGGCAGGACCACCTTGACGACGTCGAACGCCACGTCGCCGACTACCTCGACAAACGCCTGGAAGCCGAGCCGGCGTGACGACTTTCCTCCCCCGCCATGTGGGGAATGACGCGCAGCGGTGGAGGGGGCGCCCCACACACCGGCTCACGCGGTCAGCTCACCGCGCCTTTCGCGATCCCCTCCCCCGAGGCTGCGTCGTTGGCGGAACCCACGTCCGCCCCTGACGCAGGCGCGCGCTAGGCCGGTCGCATGTATCGCGCCCGC
>CAZITK010000234.1:0-2870 GCA_964542145.1 uncultured Brevundimonas sp. | reverse complement strand
TCGACCTCGAAGCGATGGCCGGTTTGCCGGGGCTCCAACACCACCGGGGTCGCTGTCGGGTCGGCGGCGCGGATGAAGCGCGCCTCCGATGTTTCCTGGTTGCCGATGGCGATGATGACGAAGGCGTCGTCGGCGGTGCGCCCTACGCTTTGGAAGAAGCCGTCGTCCTCCTCCTCATGGACCAGGGTTGTCTCGCCCCCGCGCGCGGGACGGCGGAAGATCTTGTCCGGGCGTCCGTTGTCGTCGCGGTTGGTCCAGAAGATCCATTGGCTGTCGGGCGAGAACGTCAGGTTGGCGCTGGCCGATTCGATCGGCTCGCCGATCAGCCGACCGGTCTCCAGATCCTTGACCAGGATGCGATGGACTTCGGAACCCTGGGCGTCCTCGGCATAGGCGAACAGGCGGTGGTCGGGACTGCGGGCGGTGGCGCCGACTTCCCAATAGGCCTTGGCTTCGGCCTCCGCCGGGCCGTTCAGCAGGATCTGCTCGCCATCGGTTCGGCCCGCTGGGCGTCGGCACCAAAGGGGGTGCTGGGCCCCGGCGTCGAAGCGGACGTAATATTCCCACGGGCCGTCTTTGGCAGGGACTGAGCTGTCGTCTTCCTTGATTCGGCCGCGCATCTCTCGGAACATCTCGTCCTGCAGCGGCAGGGTGGAGGCCATCATCGCCTCGCGATAGGCGTTCTCGGCGGTCAGATGCGCCTTGACGTCGGCCTTGATCAGGGTCGGGTCGCGCAGCACCGCCTGCCAGTTGTCATCCTTCATCCACTGGTATTCATCCACGCGGGTGCGGCCCAGCTGCTCGATGGTGACGGGGATCTTCTTGGCGACGGGGGGCGTGGGTGCGGTCATCGAGGCTCCGGACGGGGTCTGGGAAAAGGCGGGGAGGCCCACGGCGGCGGTCGCGGCGGCGGCGGTGGACGCGGCGAGCATCTGGCGGCGGTTCATGGGTCTCAATTCCGAGGAAATAGCGGCGGACCTTGCTCCCGGCGCTTCGTCGCCGTCAAATGCCGAAGTGTTCATTCAGCCTGTTCCCGACCTGCCGCCCCCGGAGATCGTCATCGAAGCGCCGACGCCAGAGGCCGCGGCCGCGCCCGTCTGGGACCTGACCGTCGGCCTGATCAACGCGACGGTGCAGCTGGATCAGCCGGTCGGCGACGGCACGCGCACGGTTGGTACCGGCTTTCTGGTCGATGCGCCGACGCCGGACGGGCGACCGCGCGTCCTGCTGGTGACCGCCGCCCATGTGCTGGAGCGAATGGCGGACGATCAGGCGCGGGTCGGCTGGCGCAGTCCGCGGGCCGACGGGGTCGGTTGGCGCTTCGAGCCCGAGCAGGTGATGATCCGCGACGACGGCGTGGCGCGCTGGACCCGCCACCCGGACCAGGACATCGCGGTGATGCGGATCGAAGCGCCCGAAGCCTTTGCCCGGGCCGCCATTCCCCTGGGCTGGCTGGCCGAGCGGGACGGGCTGGATACTCTGGGCGTCGGGCCGGGCGATGAGCTTATGGCGCTGGGCTTTCCGCGCGGACTGTCGTCGAACCGGGCGGGGTTTCCGATCCTGAGGGTCGGGCGGGTGGCGTCGTGGCCTCTGACGCCGATCGAGGCCTTCCCGACCTTCCTGCTGGACTTCAAGGTGTTCGCCGGCAATTCCGGCGGACCGGTGTTCTGGACGGCCGAGGCGCGCCGGCGCCCCGGCGTGCCCTTTCCCGATCACCCCTTCGTGGCGGGGGTGCTGGTTCAGTCCGTGGCTCTGGACGGTGAGCAGCTGGACATTGGGGTGGTCGCGCACGCCGCCTATATCCGAGAGGCGATCGCGCTGATGGACGACGGCGCCTCGCCCTAGGGCCAGGCGACGTCCGGGGGCATCGAACTGAGGATCGCCTCGACCTTGCCGCCGGTCTTGAGGCCGAAGGTGGTGCCTCGGTCATACAGAAGGTTGAACTCGACATAGCGGCCGCGCCGGACACGCTGCTCCAGGCGGTCGGCCTCGGTCCAGGGCGTGGCCATGCGGCGTCGCACGATCTCGGCATAGATGCCGAGGAAGGCCTCGCCCACGTCGCGGGTGAAGGCGAAGTCGGCGTTGCGGTCGCCGCTGTCGAGATGGTCGTAGAAAATGCCGCCGATGCCGCGCGGCTCATTCCGGTGCGGCAGGAAGAAATACTCGTCGCACCAGGCCTTGAAGCGGGGGTGATGGGTCGGGTCGTGGGCGTCGCAGGCGGCCTTCATGGCGGCGTGGAAATCGACGGCGTCGGGAAAGCTCTGATCGCGCTGGCGGTCCAGCACCGGCGTCAGGTCGGCGCCGCCGCCGAACCAGGCCTGGGTGGTGGCGATGAAGCGAGTGTTCATGTGCACGGTCGGGACGTGCGGATTCAGCGGATGGACGATCAGGCTGACGCCCGTGGCGAAGAAGCGGGGGTCGTCGGCTGCGCCGGGGACGTTCTTGGCATAGTCGTCAGGAAAGCGGCCGTGGACGGTGGAGACGTGGACGCCGGCCTTTTCAAACAGTCGGCCGCGCAGCATGCCCATGACGCCGCCGCCGCCTTCCGGCCGCTCCCAGGCCTTCCGCGTGAAACGGCTCGGCTGTCCCGGATAGAGATCGACCGGCGCCTCGTCCTCCAACTGCTCCAGCGCGGCATGGATGCGGTCACGCAAAGCCTCGAACCAGGCGCGGGCGGCGGTCTTGGTCTCGGCGAAGGGATCGGTCTCGGACATGGCGGGGTGATAGCGCCGGGCGGGCCTGAGCGCCAACGGGCGTTGCCTTCCCCTGCGACAGGGGCCTAACCACCGTAGAGCAACAATCGGGAGATCGACCATGGCCATTCCGGCGTCCTTGAACCGGGGCCTGACCCTGCCGGTGATCGCCGCGCC
>CAZITK010000233.1:0-2870 GCA_964542145.1 uncultured Brevundimonas sp. | reverse complement strand
CCTTGGAGAATTTCATCTCCAGCCAGACGGCCAGCATGATCTCCTGCACCTTGCGACGCATGTTCTGGTCCGGCGTCAGGAACAGGTTCTTGGCCAGCTGCTGGGTGATGGTCGAGCCGCCCTGGACCACCCGGCCGGCGCGCAGATTGGCGCTCATGGCCCGGGTCATGCCGATGGGGTCGAAGCCGGGGTGATAGCGGAAGCGTCGGTCTTCGATGGCCACGAAGGCGGCGGGCACATAGTCGGGCAGAGCGTCGAGGTCGGCGGGTGGGGCCTGTTGCGAGCCGCGCGCGGAGATCAGGGCGCCGTTCCTGTCCAGATAGGTGATGGAGGGCTGGCGATCGACGTCGTAGAGCGCCGAGGTGTTGGGCAGGCCCCGCGCGAACACGGCCAGAAAGACCACCAGGAAGATGATGAGCCACACCGCCAGCACCGAGGCCCAGTAGACGAAGCGGCCGAACGGACTGCGTCCCGGCTTCCTGCCGTTCGGCGCAGGCGACTTCGCCCCGCCTCGACCAAACCCCGAACCCGCCATCGCATTCCTCTGAGCCCCTGGGCCCTAACTAGCCGACCGGGCGTGGCCACGGAAAGCCCCAGCTTCGCGGCCGGGGGCTCACGCCGGTGTGATCGGCCATTCGGGCGAAGCGATGGCGCTAGGCTGACGGTTCGGTCATGCGGGGGCGGCGACTGAGCGCCGACTTCGTCGCCGCGCCCCTCCGTCACGGCGCCGACGCGCCGCGCCATCTCGCCAGGCCTGCCGCACGGGGAGGAGAAAGGGCGTCAGTCCGCCAGAAACCGGTCCAGTTCGGAGAGGAACCGGTCGCGCTGGTCGAACATGATGAAGTGGGCGCTGTCGTCGATCCTCGTCAGGCGGGCCGAAGGGAGATTGGCGTAGGAAGCTCGGTAGATCATGTCCGTGATCTCGGGGGTCATGCGCGCATCGTTGAACGTCACATAAAGGACCTCGACCGGCGATGTTATCCGCGCGATCTCGGGGCGAAGGTCCGTGGTGACCAGTTCATGGAAACTGTTTGTCACGGCGCGGCGGTCGCTGCGGCGCGCGTCCTGGACGGGTCCGGCGCGCAGGGTCTCGGTGTTGATCATGCCGACGATGCTGGCCTCGGCTTGGGCGCTCCAGGACGCGTCGTCAGACGCCGCCATGCCGTCGCGGATTTGATCGGCCACCGGCGCGATGCTTTCGGCCGTGGTCCCCGG
Source organism: uncultured Brevundimonas sp. (assembly GCA_964542145.1). Classification (GTDB taxonomy): domain Bacteria; phylum Pseudomonadota; class Alphaproteobacteria; order Caulobacterales; family Caulobacteraceae; genus Brevundimonas. Next base: position 1,655 of record CAZITK010000233.1, on the reverse strand, counting down.
GGGGCCGAAGGCGGCACCCATGAAGGGGATCTGATCGACGACCATCAGGCGGCCGACGGCAGCCGGGTGGCGGGCGGCCAGCATCATCCCGATTGTCCCCCCCATCGAATGACCGACAACGGCGGGCTGTTCCAGACCCTGTTCGCGGATGTAGCGAGCGATTTCCTCCGCCACGGGCGCGGCGACAGGCCCGGAAGCGTTGGCTCCGACCGGCGCGCCGGCAAAGCCCCCCACGTGGATGCGGTGCACGCGGTGACGCGCGCTCAGGTGCGCGACCGTGTCCTCCCAGACCAGGGGCGACGAGCTGAGCCCCGGGATCAGGATGACATCCGGGCCCTGACCGTCGATGACCACGGAGAGTCGGTCGGATTGGAAGGCCGTTGTGGTCGCCGCTCGACTGAGGTCGGAGGACGAAGAGGCGGCGCAGCCGCCGACCGAAGCCAGGGCGGCGATGCCCGCGACCAGACAGGCCCGGACGGAGAGAAATGCGTGAGCCATGTCGTACTCCTGAAAGCAATCCACAAGCGTTTAGCACTCAGACTTTGTCAGGCAAAGCACTTTGTTGATTTGGCATGACGGCCGCCCGGGCGGTGCGCTATGCCCATGCCATGACGCCTTCCGATGACGCCGTCCAGACGCCTGGACCTTCTGCGTTTCAGCCGCCCGGCACATCGACCGCCTTCGGCCGGGGTTTCGTGCTGGACACCTGGTATTTCGCCGCCCTGTCGCGCGATGTGAAGCCGGGTTCGCTGAGACGACATGAATTGCTGGGCGAGCCGGTGCTCATCGGCCGGACACGGGCAGGCCTGGTCTATGCCCTGCGCGACATTTGCCCGCACCGCGCCGCGCCCCTGTCCGCCGGGCGACTGGTCGACAAGCCGGGCGAGGGCGAGACGGTGGAGTGCCCTTACCACGGCTGGCGCTTTCGGCCCGACGGGGTGTGCGCGGCCATTCCGTCGCTGGTCTCGGATCAGGAGATCGAGGCGGGCCGCATTCGGGTGCGGTCTTATCCAGTGATCGAGAGCCAGGGCATGGTGTTCGTGTGGATGACGTCGGACCCACGCCAGCCGGCCGAGCCGGGCCATGCCCCTCCCCTGTTCCCGGGCGCCGAGGGCGAGGCCAAGCTGGTGGAATGGATGGAATTCGACAGCCACATCGACCACGCCGTGGTCGGGTTGATGGATCCCGCGCACGGCCCCTATGTGCATCAGCAGTGGTGGTGGCGCTCGGAACATTCGATGCACGAGAAGGCCAAGGCCTTCGAACCGCGCGAGCTGGGGTTTTCCATGGTGCGCCATGCGCCGTCGTCGAACAGCCGGGCCTACAAGATCCTGGGCGGGGCGCCGGCGACCGAGATCACCTTCCGCCTGCCCGGCTATCGCTGGGAGCATATTCAAGTCGGTGAGCGGCAGGTCCTGGCCCTGACCTGCCTGACGCCGGTGACCGAGACCAAGACCCGCATCACCCAGATATTCTGGTCCGACCACTGGGTGTTCAACCTGGCCAAACCCTTCCTGCGGATGGGCGTGGTCGCCTTCCTGAAGCAGGACGGCGGCATGGTGAACCTGCAGAACGAGGGCCTGCGCTACGACCCGGCCCTGATCTGGATCGACGACGCCGACAAACAGGCCAAATGGTATCAGCAGCTCAAGCGC
>CAZITK010000232.1:0-2900 GCA_964542145.1 uncultured Brevundimonas sp. | reverse complement strand
GCGGTCACGAAGTCCGCATAGGCCACCTTCCAGGCGCCCCCATGGTGCCCGTGGCCGGCGACCTTCTTGACCTTCTTGATCAGGATCGGGCGGTCGCTGGCGGCCATGGACGACTCGGAGGCGGGAAGACGTGGCGAAGGTGAGTGATCAAGGTTAAGAGGGCGTTGCGGCCGTCGCGGCTTGCCTCGCGCGCGCGCGCCGCCTAGTCCGGCCTCATGACCCTGGAGCCGCTTCCCGAAGACCTGGCGCGCGAGACGACCGCCTATCGCCGCGCTCTGGGAGCCTTCGCCACGGGAGTGTGCGTGGTCACGGCAGATACCGCAGACGGCCCGCTGGGCATTACGGTCAATTCCTTCACCTCGGTCTCGCTGGAGCCCCGGTTGATCCTGTGGTGTCTGGACGAGCGGTCCGAGCGCTGGCCCGTGTTCGCTGCCGCTCAGCGATTCGCGGTCCATGTTCTGGCGGCCGAGGACGAGGCCGAGGCCCGGCGCTTTGCGGGCGGCGTCGCGCGGCTGGACGCCGAGGAGTTCACGCTGGCGTCCGACGGCGCGCCGCGCCTTGATCGCGCCGCAGCCTGGTTCGACTGCGCGACGCACGAGCGGATCCAGATGGGCGACCATATGATGATCATCGGGCGGGTCGAGGCCTTTCACGATGAGACGCGCCCGGTCCTGACCTTTCATCGAGGCCGCTACGGGCGGCTGGGAGACGCGCCATGAACATCAGCTTCATCGGTCTGGGCGTCATGGGCGCCCCCATGGCCCGGCATCTGGTCGAGGCCGGACATGTCGTTCGCGGCTTCAACCGGTCGCCGGGCAAGGCGCGGACCTGGGCCGAGGCGACCGGCGGGGCCATGGCATCGACCGTGGCCGAGGCGGCTGAGAATGCCGAGCTGCTGATCCTCTGCGTGGGCGACGACGACGACGTGCGCGGCGTGGTCGCTGAGGCGCTCGAGACCCTGTACGGCGGCGCCGTGATTGTTGACCACACCACAACCTCGGCGACCCTGGCGCGCGAGATGGCAGAGACGGCGGCGAAGCGGGGCTGCGCCTTCCTTGACGCGCCCGTTTCAGGCGGCCAGGCCGGCGCCGAGAACGGCAGGCTCGTCACCATGATCGGTGGCGAAGACGAGGCGCTGGCGACGGCCCGTCCCGCGCTGGAGGCCTATTGCGCCGCGATCCGGCACATGGGCCCGCCAGGATCCGGCCAGCTTGCAAAAATGGCCAATCAGATCGCGATCGCCGGCGTGGTCCAGGGCATGGCCGAGGCGGTGCATTTCGCCCAGGCCGCCGGATTGGACACCGACGCCGTATTCGAGGCCGTGTCGCAGGGCTCGGCGCAGAGCTGGCAGATGGATAACCGCTGGAAGACGGCGGCGCGGGGCGAGTTCGCGTTCGGTTTCGCCGTCGACTGGATGCGCAAGGACCTGGGCCTGGTGCTGGACGAGGCCCGGCGAAACGGCGCAAGACTCGCCCAGACGGCGCTGATCGATCAGTTCTACGCCGAGGTTCAGGCCATGGGGGGCAATCGATGGGACACGTCCAGCCTGGCGGCGCGCCTCAACCCGGAAAACCTGCCGCCGTCGCCGAGCCTGAAGTAGCCGCCGATCCCCTGTGGCCGGCCTGGCGCGCGCTGACGCGAGAGTTCCGACTGCGCCGCCTCCTGTGGCATCTTGTCTGGTCGCGTACGGGGTGGGGCATTTTCGGCGTTGATATCGTCTCGACCCTCAGGCGAACGCCGATGGCGAAGGCCGGCCTACCGCTGCTGGAACGACATTCGGACGACCTCCTCGGTCGGCTCGCCGATCTGGCGGCGGTCAACGCCCGCCGCTGCGAGGCCATGTGGCGCATGTCGGCGCTGTTTTATATCACCGTGCCCGTAACCCTTTTCCTCGCCGGGCTGCAGGGCGCGCCAGATGTTCTGCGAGAGTATATCGCGCTGTTCGGCTGGCTTGGGCTGGTGATCCTGGTTGGAGTGTTGTTTCAGATGCTTCACTACTTCGCCGCCCTGTGGCGCGCGCGTCAGATCGAGGCGGTGATCGAACTGGCGCGGATCGAGCGGGCCGGGCGCTGATTCGGCTGGCCCCTTCGCCGCCTGCGGTTCGCCGAGAACCGGGCGCTCACGCCGACTGTGACTGGACGCGGCTTAAAATCCGGCCATCATTCCCTATCTAGACGCCTGACTCCCCCGCTGACCGGATCGCGAATGCCTACCAAGAGGCCCAGCGATAACGGTGGTTCTGGAACCGCCGTCATCGTCGAGACAAAGCCGAAGCTTCAGAAGCCCTCGCTGTATCGAGTGCTGATCCTGAACGACGACTACACGCCCATGGAATTCGTGGTCTATGTCCTCGAGCGCTTCTTCCAGAAGTCGCGCGACGACGCGATGCGGATCATGCTGCACGTGCACCAGCATGGTGTGGGTGTCTGCGGCGTCTTCACCTATGAGGTGGCCGAGACCAAGGTCGCCCAGGTGGTCGAGACCGCCCGCCGTCACCAGCACCCCCTGCAATGCACGATGGAAAAGGACTGACCGCCGTGCCCTCGTTCTCGCGCCATCTCGAAGAAACCCTGCACCGCGCCGTTCACTATGCGAACGAGCGCCGGCACGAATACGCCACCTTGGAACACCTGCTGCTCTCCCTGGTCGACGACCCGGACGCGGCTGGGGTCATGAACGCCTGCGGCGTTGATCTGAAGGCGCTGAAGACGGCGCTGACGCTCTATATCGACACCGACCTGGCGGCGCTCGCGACCTCGGACGGCGACGACGCCAAGCCCACCGCCGGCTTTCAGCGGGTGATCCAGCGCGCGGTGATCCATGTGCAAAGCTCCGGCCGCGACGATGTCTCGGGCGCCAATGTCCTTGTCGCCATCTTCTCGGAGCGCGAGAGCCACGCC
>CAZITK010000231.1:0-2920 GCA_964542145.1 uncultured Brevundimonas sp. | reverse complement strand
GCTTCCAACGGCGAGGCGCGGCGCCTGGCGCAGGGCGGCGGGCTGAAGCTGAACGACGCGGCGGTCACCGACGGGGCGCTGAACCTCTCCGAGGCTGATATCCGTGACGGCGTCCTCAAGCTGGCCGCCGGAAAGAAGAAGATCGTGCTGGTGCGGCCCGTCTGAAGGAAACGCCGGTTCGCACTCTCGGAGATTGGACGAATCGATCAGCTGTCCTTCGGGCCGAAGAACACGTCGCCCGCCGAGATCAGGCGCAGGCTGCCGTCCTTCAATCTGAGACGCAGCGCACCGTCCTCGGCCACGCCTTCGGCCACACCGTGCAGCGTTTCCGCCTCCAACCGCGCAGTGCAGGGGCCGCCGAGCCCGCCGGCCCGGCGCACCCAGGCGTCGCGGATCGGCTCGAACCCATAGGCATTCCAGCGCGCCATCCACCAGGTCATGGCCTCTGCCAGGACGGTCAGGGCCATCTCCGGCGTCGGCGGATGCGCCAGGTCCGGCCGCAGCACGCGAGCCAGAGCTCCAGCGGGTCTTTCGGTGTCGCCGGGCGCATGGACCAGATTGACGCCGATCCCGACCGCCAACCACAGGCCCGCCCCCTGGCCCCCGCTCTGCCCCCCCCTCCGTGCTCCCGCCGGTCGCGCGCCGCTTTCCACCAGGATGCCGCAGACCTTCTCACCGCCCAGAAGCACGTCGTTGGGCCATTTGATGCTGACCTCGCCGGGCCTGACGAAGGCGTCCAGCAGGTCGACCACCGCGAGCGCCGCCAGGAAGCTGATCTGAGCCGCCTCGGCCGCCGGCCGGCGGGTGTCGGTCAATAGCGTGACGAACAGATTGCCCGGCTCGCTGGTCCAGGCTCGGCCGCGCCGACCGCGCCCGGCGTCCTGGGTGCGCGCAGCCAACCAGACCGGGCCGGCGTCCCCGGCCTCCGCTCGGCGGCGCGCCTCGGCGTTGGTGGAATCGATCCGGTCGAACCAGACGACGGGTGTCCCCGGCCCCTGCGGCCTCACCCTAGCCGGCCCCAAAGCCCGCAGCGGCGACGCGGGTCAGCGGCTCCAGCCAGGTCAGGCCGATGATCACCAGCGGGAAGGAAAAGGCGGCGGCGGCCCAGGCGGTCCACTGCGCTTCCTTCGGCGCGGTGTCGGTGGCGGATGCCCCCTCCGGCGGGGCATCGAACCACATCAGCTTGATGATCCGGAGATAGTAGAAGGCCGCGACCACCGAGGCGACCAGGCCGATCGCCGCCACGCCCCACAGCCCGGCGTCGATGGCCGCTCCGAAGACGAAATACTTGCCCCAGAAGCCGGCGAAGGGCGGCATGCCCAGGACCGACAGGGCCAGGATCGTTATGGCGATGGCAGTGACCGGCCGGTCCTTTTTCAGGCCCGCGAAGTCCTCCAGCCGCCGGATCGGACGGCCGTTTCGGCTGAGCGCAAGCAGACAGGCGAAAAGGCCGATGGTGTCGATCATGTAGAAGGTCATGAACATCAGCATGGCCTGCAGGCCTGCCGCGGTTCCGGCCGCGATGCCGAGGAGCGCATAACCGATGTTGGCGATGGACGAATAGGCCAACAGGCGCTGGGCGTCCCTCTGCACGAGACCGCCAAAGGCGCCGACGGCGAAGGATACCAACGAGATGATGATCAGCACCTGGCGCCAGTCCGACAGCGCGCCGCCGAAGCCGTCGAGCAGGACGCGGGCGAACAGCACCATCGCCGCCAGCTTGGGCGCCGTGGAAAAGAAGGCCACGGTGGCGGTCGGCGCCCCCTCGTAGACATCGGGCGTCCACATGTGGAAAGGCGCGGCCGAGACCTTGAACGCCAGGCCGCAGATCAGGAACACCAGGCCAAAGACCAGCCCGGCGCCGGCATCGCCCGAGGCCACGGCGGCGATGTCGGCGAAGCGCATGGAGCCCGCGAAGCCATAGATGAGGCTGGCTCCGTACAACAGCAGACCCGACGAAAGCGCGCCCAGCACGAAATACTTGAGCCCCGCCTCGGACGCCTTGGCGTCGTCGCGGTGGTACGCGGCCAATACGTAGAGAGCGAGCGAATGAAGTTCGACGCCGATATAGAGCGCGATCAGGTCGCCGGCCGACACCATCATCGCCATACCGATGGCCGCCAGGACGATCAGGATCGCGAACTCGAACTTGGCGATGCCCATGCGCCGGGTCCAGCCGGCGCCCAGAATGATGGCCAGGGCGCTGAACAGGTAGATGGCCACCTTGGCATAGGTCGCCAACGCGTCGGAGACGAAGGCGCCGTTGAAAGCCTCGCCGTGCGGCGAAATCCCCGCGATCCCGGCGGCGGCGATGAGCAACAGCGCCCCCAACCAGGCGATCGGCCCGGCCGACCTCTCGCCCCAGAAGGCGCCGAGCACCAGGAGGGCCAGGGCGCCGACCGCGAGGGTGACCTCGGAGGCCGCGAGCGGCAGGGCGAAGGAAAGATCTGGGGTCATGACGTCACCCGCCGATCGCGGCGCGATAGGTGTCGACCAGGGCGCTCACCGAGCCCTCGGTCAGGTCCAGCACCAGGCTGGGCTGCACGCCCAGCCAGATGGTGCCGATGATCAGCGGGACGAATATCCCCAGCTCGCGGCGGCCGATGTCGGTGATCGTGTTCAGTTTCGGATTGGTGATCTCGCCGAACATGACGTTGCGGTACAGTGTCAGGGCGTAGACCGCCGAAAGGATCAGCCCGAAGGCCGCGCCGAACGCCACCCAGGTCGAATAGCCGTAGGCGCCCGCCAGGGTCAGGATCTCGCCGATGAAGCCCGAGGTGCCCGGCAGGCCCACATTGGCCATGGTGAACATCAGGAAGATGGCGGCGTACCACGGCATTCGGCTGGTCAGGCCGCCGTAGAAGGCGATCTCGCGGGTATGCATCCGGTCGTAGATCACGCCCACGCACAGGAAGAGCGC
>CAZITK010000230.1:0-2975 GCA_964542145.1 uncultured Brevundimonas sp. | reverse complement strand
TCACCACCGACCAGCTGTTCTGGCTGGCCGCCCTGCCCGGCGTGTCGGGCGCAACCTTGCGGATCTTCTACGCCTTCATGGTGCCAGTGTTCGGCGGCCGGCTGTGGACCGCGGTGTCGACCGCGTCGCTGCTGATCCCCGCCTTCGGCATCGGCTATGCGGTGCAGGACCCCCAGACCCCGTTCCTGATCTTCCTGGTGCTGGCGCTGCTGTGCGGTTTCGGGGGCGGCAATTTCGCCTCCTCGATGGCCAACATCAGCTTCTTCTTCCCCAAGGCCGAGCGGGGCAACGCCCTGGCGCTGAACGCCGGACTCGGCAATCTCGGGGTCAGCGTCATGCAGTTCCTGGTGCCGATCGTGATCACCTTCTCGGTCTTCGGGGCGCTGGGCGGCCAGAACCAGACGGCGGCGGACGACGGCGCCATGCTCTGGCTTCAGAACGCCGGCTTCGTCTGGGTGCCGTTCATCATGATCGGCGCGCTGGCGGCCTGGTTCGGGATGAACGACATCGCCTCGGCCAGGGCCTCGTTCGCGGATCAGGCGGCGATCTTCCGGCGCACCCATAACTGGCTGATGTGCTGGCTCTACACGGGAACCTTCGGCTCCTTCATCGGCTTTTCAGCGGGATTCCCCCTGCTGGCCCGAATGGCGTTCCCCGAGGTGAATTCGCTCCAGTACGTCTTCCTCGGTCCGCTGGTCGGGGCCCTGTCTCGCGCCGGCACCGGCTGGGTCTCCGACCGCTGGGGCGGGGCCCGGGTCACCCTGTGGGTGTTCGTCGGCATGATCGCCGCGGTCGGGGCCATGCTCTACGCCCTGTCGGTCGGGACCTTCTGGGGTTTCTTCAGCAGCGTCATCGCCCTATTTTTCCTGACCGGCGTCGGCAACGCCTCGACCTTCCAGATGATCGGCCCGATCATGGCGCTCGAGACGGCGCGTCTCGCGCCGGAACTGGCCCCCGCCGAGCAGAGGGTGCGCGGCGACCGGGAGGCGGCCGCCATCGTCGGCTTCACCTCTGCCATCGCCGCCTTCGGCGCCTTCTTCATTCCCAAGGCCTACGGCGCCTCGATCGACGCCACCGGTGGGCCCGAGGTCGCCCTGTGGGGCTTCATGGCCTTCTACGCCACCTGCGCGGCCCTGACCTGGGTCGCCTACGTCGGCCCGCGCGGGCTGCTGCGGTCGACCGAGACCGGCCGCGCCCCACCCTCTCTTCGCCCAACCCCAGCGGAAGGTCGTCCGTCATGAGCCATTTCCTCGATCGCCTGACCTATTTCCGGCGCGACAAGGAGACCTTCTCCGACGGTCACGGCGTGACCACCCGCGAGAACAGGGACTGGGAGGACGCCTACCGGTCGCGCTGGGCGGCGGACAAGATCGTGCGCTCGACCCACGGGGTGAACTGCACCGGCTCGTGCTCGTGGAAGATCTACGTCAAGGGCGGCATCGTCACCTGGGAGACGCAGCAGACCGACTATCCGCGCACTCGCCCGGACCTGCCCAATCACGAGCCGCGCGGCTGCCCGCGCGGCGCCAGCTACAGCTGGTATCTGTATTCCGGCACCCGCATCAAGTATCCGCTGGTCCGCGGGCGGATGCTTCGTCACTGGCGCGAGGCCCGCAAGACCCAGACCCCCGTGGCCGCCTGGCGATCGATCGTCGAGGACGCGGGCAAGCGCCACAGCTGGGTGTCGCGACGCGGACGCGGCGGCTTCATCCGCGCCGGCTGGGACGAGGTCACCGAGATCATCGCCGCGGCCAACGCCTACACCATCAGGGAGTACGGCCCCGACCGGATCGCCGGGTTCTCGCCGATTCCGGCCATGTCGATGATCTCCTATGCCGCCGGCAGCCGCTATCTGTCGCTGATCGGCGGCACGGTGCTCAGCTTCTACGACTGGTACTGCGACCTGCCGCCGTCCTCGCCGCAGACCTGGGGCGAGCAGACCGACGTGCCGGAGAGCGCGGACTGGTACAACGCCGGCTTCCTGCTGGTGTGGGGCTCGAACATCCCGCAGACCCGTTCGCCCGACGCCCATTTCTACACCGAGGTCCGTTATAAGGGGACCAAGAGCGTCGTCATCACGCCGGACTACAGTGAGGCGTCGAAGTTCGCCGACCTGTGGCTGCACCCCAAGCAGGGCACTGACGCCGCCCTGGCGCTGGCCTTCGGGCATGTGATCCTCAAGGAATTCCACTGCGACCGGCAGACCGTGTATTTCGCCGAATACGGCCGCCGCTACACGGACTTCCCGCTGCTGGTGAAGCTGGTCGAGCGCGACGGCCGCCTGGTCGCCGATCGCATGGTGCGCGCCGCAGACTTCCCTGACCAGCTCGGCGAGACGGCCAATCCCGACTGGAAATGCGTCGGCATCGACGAAATCAGCGGCGAAGTCGTATGCCCGCAGGGCCAGTCGGGACACCGCTGGGGCGACGAGGGCAAGTGGAACCTCGAGGAGAAGGACGGCAAGGGCGCGGACATCCGGCTGAAGATGAGCCTCGCCGAGGGCTGGGACGAGGTGCTGCCGGTGGGCTTCCCCTATTTCGGCGGGACGGCTCCCGAGAGTTTCGTCTCGACCAGCCATGAGCAGATCCTCGAGCGCAACGTCCCGATCCGGCGCGTCCAGCTCAAGGACGGCGAGACCCTGGTCGCCACGGTGTTCGACCTGTTCTGCGCCAACTACGGGGTCGACCGGGGCTTCGGCGGCGGCAACGTCGCCGCCAGCTATGACGACGACGCGCCGTTCAGCCCGGCCTGGGCCGAGAACGTCACCGGCGTGCCACGCGAGGCGATCATCACCACCGCCCGCGAGTTCGCCACCAACGCCGAAAAGACCCGCGGCCGCTCGATGGTCATTCTCGGGGCCGGGCTCAACCACTGGTACCACATGGATATGGCCTACCGCGGCATCATCTCCATGCTGGTGATGTGTGGCTGCGTCGGCCTGTCGGGCGGCGGCTGGGCCCTCTACGTCGGCCAGG
>CAZITK010000229.1:0-2993 GCA_964542145.1 uncultured Brevundimonas sp. | reverse complement strand
GCGATGGCGTAGCGGCCGAAATCCTCGGCCGACAACAGGCGGGTGAAGACGATCAGGGTCAGCACCCCGACCGCCCCCTGCACCACATTGGCCGGCAGGTAGCCCCAGACCCCTCGCCAGAACATCAGCGCACCGCCGCGCGATCGCCGAGCAGAACCGGCACGGTCACCAGCATGATCCACAGGTCCAGCCAGAAGGACTGGCGCTCGATATAGTCGATGTCCAGCTGCACCCGGCGGCGCACCATGGCGGCGTCCAGCAGCGGCCCGCGCGACCCCTTGATGGCGGCCCAGCCGGTGATGCCCGGCTTGATGCGGTGACGGTGAGCGTATTCGGCGACCAGACGGGCGCACTCGACCTCGCCGGTCTTCATGCCGGGCGTGTGGGGCCGGGGACCGACCAGGCTCATCTCGCCCCGCACCACGTTCAGCAACTGGGGCAACTCATCCAGACTGGTCGAGCGCAGGAAACGGCCGACACGAGTGACGCGGTCGTCGCCCGGCCGCGCCTGGACCACGCCTGCGGCGTCGCCCCGGTCGTGGTGCATCGAGCGAAACTTCCACACCACGATCTCTTCCTGATTGAAGCCGTGGCGTTTCTGCCGGAACAGGATGGGGCCGGGGCTGTCCAGCCGAACGGCCAGGCCGATCACCAGCAACAGCGGCGCCAGCAGGACAAGCGCCATAGCGCCGATCACCAGGTCCTGAAGGCGTTTGTGGAACGCGCGGCGGTCGGGATCGACGCCATCGATGGCGGCCAGGGGCGCCTCGGCCAGACGCTTCAGGGCGGCGTTTCGCTCGCCCTCGTCGGGCGTTTCGATCAGTAGGGTGACTTCGTTCGGGAGGCCGGCCAGTCGATCGGTCAGGGCCTTGACCCGAGTGCGCGCCGTGGGATCCACCGCCATGACGATGCGATCGACATAGGGGGTGATCTTGTGGCCCAGTAGGGCGTCGACATCGCCGAGCAACGGCACGCCCTTCAGCGCCTGGGGTGAGCGGGCCAGCCGGTCGTCGAACACGCCCAGCACATTGAGATCGCGTTGGTCCAGAGCCTCCTGGATCAGGCTCTCGGCGTGTTTCGTGGCCCCCACGATCACCACATTGGGTGTCAGGGCGCCATTCCTGCGCCAGCGCTCTACCAGCCAGGTCCAACCCAGGTGGAGGGCACAGAGCGTCGCCAGGGTCATGCCGGTCCAGATCAGATAGCCATGCCAGGGCGCGTCGCCCCCCCTGAAGGCCAGGCCCGTCATCGCCGCGAGCACACCGCCGGACAGGGTCGCGCCCACCAGCACCCCGAAATGAACCCCCGGGCGCGAGCAGCGCGTGAATCGGTACAGACCCGCCGACTTGATCACCGCCAGGGTGAGAATGGCCGCCAGGAAGAAAGGCGCCGCCTCGGCCAGCTGCACCCTCATGAGAGGGCCGGGTTCGCTGACCCGAGCGCAGATCAGGGTGACCACGGCGACGGCCACGACATCGATGAGGCGGAAATAGAAGGCCGACAGCCGCGCTGTGGCCTTTTCTCGCGCGTTCAGCCACACCTCGGGGCGAAAGGGACCTCGGCGTCGGGACTTCGTGTCGGCCTGGGCGATCGCCTCAGCCGCCATGCGCTGCAGACCGCGTGAATCCAGGCCATCGGCCGATTCAGCGCCCTGGAAGACAACGGGATCGACAAGCGTGGCGGTGGCGGATCGGGACATGGTGCGTTCTGCGCGGCAAGTTCCGCGCCATCTCGCACACCCGCCGTGGATGGCCGGTTAACGCGGAACTTTCGTCGCAGAGGTGAGCCCGAGGATGCGCTCAAGCTCGTCGTGCACGCGCGCCAGGATCAGGGAATCTATGCTGCCTATTCGCTCCAGGCGCGTAGCCTCCACCGTCGCGATCTTGGCGCAGCGGATCACTGAAGGCGCCGGAAGGCCCGCAAGGTCAAGGTCTCCGATCATCAGGTCGCCCGACCAAGGACGGTTTGCGGCGCTGGTGATCATGACGGCCCAGACCAAGGCGCCGGACGGGCCCTGACCGTCCAGCGACACAATCAGCGCCGGACGTCGCTCGACAGTCGTGCGATCGGTATAAGGAAATGGTGCGCGAACGACATCGCCGGGCTTAAAGATCGGCATAGGCGATGCGGTCGACCTCGCCGCTCCACTCGTCGAACTCGGCGAAGGGGTCTTCGACCGCCGAGCGCGCCTTGGTCAGCACCACGCGCCTGCCCTGGATTTCGTAAGCCAGCTGATCGCCGTCTCTGAGGCGCAGCGCACGACGAACCGCTTGAGGGACAGTGGTCTGAGCCTTGGAGGTGAGGCGGCTAGTGATCATGACGTAAGGGTAATCCTTACGTCATGCCTCGGCAACGGCCGTCACACGTCCAGGTCGGCTGTGGCGAATCGGGCGTTCTCCTGGATGAACTGAAAGCGGGCCTCGGCGCGCTTGCCCATCAGGCGTTCGACTAGGTCCTCGATGTCGGCCTCGGCGTCGGCGGCGGTGATCCGGGCCAAGGTGCGCTTGGCGGGGTCCATGGTGGTCTCCTTCAATTGGGACGCCATCATCTCGCCCAGGCCCTTAAAGCGGCCGATCTCGACCTTCTTTCCCTTGAAGGTGGTCGCCAGCAGTTCGTCGCGGTGCGCGTCGTCACGGGCGTATTCGCTGAGCGGCCCCGATTGGATCCGGTAGAGCGGCGGCAGGGCCATGAACAGCCGGCCCTGGCGGATGGCTTCGGGCATGGTGCGCCAGAAGAAGGTGATCAGCAGGGCGGCGATGTGGGCCCCGTCGACGTCGGCATCGGTCATGATGACGATCCGCTCATAGCGGAGATCGTCGATGTTGAAGCGGGCGCCCGGCTGGACGCCGAGCGCCAGGGCCAGGTCCGACAGTTCGACGTTGGCCCGCAGCTTGTCCGCCGTGGCCGACGCCACGTTCAGGATCTTGCCACGCAGCGGCAGGATGGCCTGGGTGTTGCGGTCGCGCGCCTGTTTGGCCGATCCGCCGGCCGAG
>CAZITK010000228.1:0-2994 GCA_964542145.1 uncultured Brevundimonas sp. | reverse complement strand
ATAGGCCGTGACGGTGTGCTGGGTCATGGTACGGTCCTCAACCAAAGCGGCCGGTTATGTAGTCGAGCGTGCGGCGCTCGCGCGGGTTCTGGAAGATGTCCTCCGTCGGTCCGACCTCGATCAGCCGGCCCAGGTGGAAGAAGGCGGTACGCTGACTGACCCGCGCGGCCTGGGCCATGGAGTGGGTGACGATGACGATGCAGAATTCCTCGCGCAGCTCGTCGATCAGCTCCTCGATGCGGGCGGTGGCGATGGGGTCCAGCGCCGAGCAGGGCTCGTCCATCAGGATCACCTCCGGCTCCACGGCGATGGCGCGGGCGATGACCAGACGCTGCTGCTGACCGCCCGACAGGCCGGTCCCGGGGCTGTCCAGCCGGTCGGCCACCTCGTTCCACAGGCCGGCGCGCTTGAGGCTGAGCTCCACCCGATCGGTCAGTTCGGTCTTGTTGGTGGTCAACCCGTGAATTTTGGGACCATAGGCGACGTTCTCGAAGATCGTCTTGGGAAAGGGGTTGGGCTTCTGAAAGACCATGCCGACCCGGGCGCGCAGCAGGACGGGATCGATGGCGCGATCGTTGATGTCCTGATCATCGATCCGGATCGAGCCCTGGACCCGAGCGTTGGGGATGGTGTCGTTCATCCTGTTGATGCAGCGCAGGAAGGTCGACTTGCCGCAGCCCGACGGGCCGATGAAGGCGGTTACCGACTTGTCGGCGATGTCGATCGATACCTCGTAAAGGGCCTGTTTCTGGCCGTAAAAGACCTCGACTCCGCGTGCCTGGATCTTGATCGGCCCGATGGAGCCGGGGTGGACCACGGTGGGCGCATGGGCGTCGCCGGCGCCGGGATTTCGATCCACATCCAGCGTGCCGCCCTCGTCATCGGAGGCAGGTCGGGTAGGGGCGATCAGGTCGGGGTTCATTGTCATCGGGTCACCAGCGGCGTTCGAACCGGCGCCGCACAAGGATGGCGGACAGGTTCATCACGATCATGAAGGCGAGCAGCACCATGATGGCGGCGGCGGTGCGCTCGTGGAAGGCGCGTTCGGACGCGTTCTCCCAGATGTAGACCAGCACGGGCAGAGCGCCGGACGGGGCGGTCACGCTCTCGGGAATGCCCGGCACGAAACTGACCATGCCGATCAGGAGCAAAGGCGCGGTCTCACCCAGGGCGTGGGCCATCGCCAGGATGGCGCCGGTCATCACGCCGGGCATCGCCAGGGGCAGGACGTGATGAAACACCGACTGGGACCTGCTGGCGCCCATCGCCAAGGCCGCCTCGCGGATGGAGGGTGGCACTGCCTTCAACGCCGAGCGCGTGGCGATGATGATGGTCGGCAGCGACATCAACGCCAGCACCAGACCGCCGACCAGGGGGCTGGCGCGCGGCAGATGCATCCAGTTGATGAACACCGCCAGGCCCAAGAGGCCGTAGACGATCGACGGCACGGCCGCGAGATTGTTGATGTTCACCTCGATGAAGGCGGTGATCCGGTTCTTCCTGGCGAACTCCTCCAGATAGACCGCCGCGCCGACGCCGATGGGGATGGCCAGAAAGGCCGTGACCATCAGCATCAGGGCCGAGCCGATCACCGCGCCCAGCACCCCCGCCAATTCCGGCTGGGTCGAGTCGCCGCGGGTGAAGAGGATGCTGTTGAACCCGGCCGTGACCGCGCCGGTCTCGCGCAGTTCGTCCAGCCATTCCAGCTGCTGGTCGCTGAGGCGCCGCTGGGCCTCGGGGGTGTCGCGACTGATGTCGTCCTTGAAGTAGAGATCGGCGTCGTCGCCCAGGGGGGCGGTGAAGGTGATGGTCTGGCCGATCAGAGAGGGATCTTCCACCACCCGTTCGCGCAGGGCGAAGCCGGCCTCAGGCGAGAACAGGGCGCGCATGGCCGCCGAGCGGCTCATGCGCTCATCGTCGCCCTCGCCGATCCGGGAAAGTTGATAAAGCGCGATCAACTGGTCGTAATTGGCGCCGCCTGGCCGCGTCGGATCGACCACGGCCGGGTCCAGATAGACCTCGGCCGTCACCGCGTGGGTGTAAAAGGCCGTGTGGCCCTGTTTGACGATCGAACCCAGCAGAATGGCGAGGAACACCATGGCCACGCCGATGGCCATGATCCCATAGGCGCGGAACCGCCGCTCGCGGGCGTAACGCCTCTTCAGTCGCCGCTCCATGGCGGCGGCGCCCGGCCGACGGGGCGCGGCCGCCGGAGGGAAGGCCGCGTCAGTCATATTGTTCCCGATACCGCTGGACGATCTGCTGGGCGACGATGTTCAGGCCCAGGGTGATGATGAAGAGCGTCAGGCCCAGACCGAAGGCCGCCAGGGTCTTGGGGCTGTCGAACTCCTGATCGCCTGTCAGAAGGGTGACGATCTGGACCGTCACCGTGGTCACCGTCTCCAGCGGATTCAGCGTCATGCGCGCGGCCAGGCCCGCGGCCATGGTCACGATCATCGTCTCGCCGATGGCACGCGACACGGCCAGTAAAAATGCGCCGGCGATGCCCGGCAGGGCGGCGGGCAGCAGCACCCTGGTCACCGTCTCGGACTTGGTCGCGCCCATGGCGTAGGAGCCGTCGCGCAGGGACTGGGGCACGGCGTTGATGATGTCGTCCGACAGGGACGAGACGAAGGGGATCAGCATGATGCCCATCACCGCGCCGGCCACCAGCGCCATCTGGTTCTGAACCAGCATCAGGTACTGGCCGAGCGAATCCAGCGGGCCACCCGCCAGTTGGGCACCGATGCCGTTGAAGAAGGCGCGCAGGGCGGGTCCCACCGTCAGGGCGGCGAAGAAGCCGTAGACCACGGTCGGCACCCCGGCGAGAATCTCCAGCACCGGCTTGATGATGGCGCGCTGACGCGGCCCGGCGTATTCCGCCAGATAGATGGCCGAGAACAGGCCGATCGGCCCGGCCACCACCATGGCGATGACCATGATCAGGAAGGTGCCGACGAACAGAGGCGCGGCGCCGAACCCGCCGGTCGAGCC
>CAZITK010000227.1:0-3021 GCA_964542145.1 uncultured Brevundimonas sp. | reverse complement strand
TGTCCGGATCGGCCGACAGGGCCTTGAGGTCCTCGATCTCGGTCCGCGCGCGGCTCAGGGCGTCGACCGCCTCGGCGACCGGCCTCAGTTCGGCGTGTTCCTTGCCCAGACGCACGATCTCGGCCCCGTCCGAGGCCGCGCCCCCCCCAAGCGAAGAAAGGCGCGCCTCCACCTCGTGGAAACGGTCGAGCACCTGATCGAGCCGGGCCTGGGGCAGTCGCACGGGGTTGATATCCTTGGGGCGGAACGCAGGCGTCTCTAGCCCGATCGCTTGGCGCCTGTCGAACGCGACCCGTGGGGAAAAGTCGACCGGTCAGGGGGCGGGCGGCTGGGGAATCGCGGGCGCGAAGGGAACGGCGTCGGGCGCGCCGGACAGCCGCGCGCGTATCCGGTCATAGTCCACCTGTTGAACCGCCAGGCCGCCGGTCGCGATCGCCTCGGCCACCGTGGCCGCGATGGCCTGGCCGAGCCCCATCAGGGTGGGCTCCATACGAATGCCGCCGAACGCCTCATGCGTGGCCGAGACGCAGAAGCCGACAGCCAGGTTCTCCGCCTCGTCGCGGCGCGGCAGGATGGCGTCGAGGGGGATATTGAAACAGCCGCCGGGCATGCGCTTTTCGAAATTGCCCTCGTTCCAGATCGAGCGTCCGCCCTCGCGGCGGTAGACGTAACGCTGAACGTGGTGGGAATCGCGACGATAGGCCCCGTTGGCGACCGGGCGATCCCGGTCGCTGCCGCTCATCAGATCGGCCGCGTCGATGACCCTTTCGCCGATCATGCGTCGGCTCTCGCGGACGTACAGCTGGTAGGGCCAGTGCGCTTCGTCGCGGGGATGGGGGCGGTCGAAATGCCGTCGATCGAGACCCAGGGCGCCGATCTCGGCGCGCAGCGCCGGCGGCACGCGCGGATCGGGATGATGCTGGAGGGCGTAGAAGAAGCCCCGAATGTGCGCCTCGTGCCGCTTCCAGATCGTCTCGCGCTGGGCATAGTCGGCGCGGGGATAGTCGTGGGACCCCCCGATCAGATCCAGCGAGAAGGGGCCCCGGTTGTTGACGTCCCACAACCTGGAGCCGAGCGCCTTCATCAACAGCATCCGCGAGAGGGCGTAGTCCTGGCCGTACACCGCGCCCGACCGGGACAGGGCATCCAGGTAGCGGAACAGAAGCTCATAGTCGGCGGCGGAAAAGCCCGTTGGCGGCTCCGACGGCAGGGCCACGCGTCGATCCGGGTGCGTGGTCATCACCATGCGAAAACAGTAGGCCTGAACACGGTCATCCGCCGCGCCCCTGGCGAGGACCGGTTTGGCGGTGAGACCGGGGAGCAGCCCGCTGGACCGCTTGCCCGGTTTCACGGAAGGATCGACATCGACCGCCGCGCCGATCCAGTTGTGCGACAGGCCGCGCGCCCTGGCGGTGCGCCCCCGAAAGCCGTTCAGCGGGTTGCGGGCGTCGCGGGCTTCGCGTCCGACGGTGTGGCTGATCCCCGCCAGCGCCATGAGGTCGCCCTCGTAGCCGCAGTCGGCGAAATAGCGGCCTTGGACCCACCGTCCGTCGGCCATGCCGATGCCGGTCAGTCGCGCGCCGTCGCGCGCCACCTCGGTCACCCCGTCCGTCCAGATCACCGGGACGTCGACCTCGCGCATCATGTCGTCGAACACCTGTTCGGCAACGCGGGGCTCGAACTTCACCCTGGCCTTGGCGCGGCCCTCGGCGGCGCGGATGCGATCCAGCACCGTGCGCCCCAGGCCCGTCAGATTGGCCAGACCATGCAGATCGGTGCCGCCCAGGCCACCGCTCATCATTCCGCCTAGATGCCGATCGCGCCAGCCGCCGACGATGACGGCGCTGAGACCCTGCCGGCGCGCCTCATAGGCGCCCACCACCGAGCCCGGCGTGGCGCCGTAGAACACAAGATCGAAAATCACGCGGCCTCCCTCAATGCTCCGGGGCTAGCAAGCCAGAGCGGGAGTGACGAGGGAAATGACCGCCGGGGCGAACGCGGTCGTCAGCTTGTGACCGGGCGGCGGCAGTTTTCCGATGCCGGGCGCGGCGCCAATCATTGCATGACGCGTTACGGCGCCGGCCCCCAGTTGAAGGGGCGTGATCGAATGACCGCGTCGTGCCCCAGTCCCCCTTCTCCGATCCCGTCCTGTCCGCCCTGGCGGAGCGTTTCGATCCCCTGTTGGCCGACCCCTCTCGGCGCCCGGCGGCGGACGACCTCGCGGAACTGTCGGGTTTGGCGCGGGTCTTCGATCTGGACGATGGCGATACGCCCGCCGCCCTGTGGCGCGCGGTGCGCGCGGTTCTGGAGCGGCAGTCGGACTTTCGGGCCGAGACCCCCGCGGCGCGCCACGGTCTTCGGGTTCTGGTCGTCGAGGACGATCCCCTGATCGCCCAGGACCTGTGCGCCGTCTTGAACGAAGCCGGCCACGAAGTCATCGGCCCCTTCGCGGCGGCCGAGGCGGCCTGGGCGGCGATCGTGGCGGGCGGCGAGATCGACGTGGCGTTGCTGGATATCAATCTCGCGGGATCGGAGACCGGGGTCGATCTGGCCGGCCGGATCGCCGGCCGGGGCGGGCCGCCCGTGGTCTTTCTGTCCGGGGATGTCACCGCCGCGGCCCGGCATGCGGGTCTGTCCTCGGCCATGGTGTTCAAGCCCTGGCGCGGAGACGAGGTGCTGGCGGCGATCAACCGGCTGACGGCGCTGGCGGACGCCGCCTGACGGATCAGCCGGGCCGGGGCGTGAAGGGCAGATAGCCGCGCTCGACCATCCGTCGGAGCGCCTCATACGCCTCGCTCAGCTCCTCGTAGGTCCGGCGCAGGGTCGACAGGCGCTGGGCCTGCTCGGGTCCGACCGCCGCCGCGTCGGCCATCTGCAGCGCCTCGCCCACCCATCGGGCGCGGGCCTGGGCGGTGGCGAGAGCCAGGCGCTGAACGCGGGCCGGGTCTATGGCGCCGACGGCCTGAGCCACCACCTCGCGATTGCAGGCGAAGGCCGTGTAGTCGATGGCCTCCAGCGCGC
>CAZITK010000226.1:0-3035 GCA_964542145.1 uncultured Brevundimonas sp. | reverse complement strand
CGAGGGCATCCCGGTCATGGACATGGTGCGGGTCAAGGCGCGGCTGGACCGCTCCAGCTCGCGCCTGCTGGGCCCCAACTGCCCGGGCGTGCTGACGCCGGAAGAGTGCAAGATCGGCATCATGCCGGGCTCGATCTTCAAGAAGGGCAATGTCGGCATCGTCTCGCGCTCGGGCACCCTGACCTATGAGGCCGTGTTCCAGACCTCCAACGAGGGCCTGGGCCAGACGACGGCGGTCGGCATCGGCGGAGACCCGGTAAAGGGCACCGAGTTCATCGACGTGCTGGAGCTGTTCCTGGCCGACGACGAGACCCAATCCATCGTCATGATCGGCGAGATCGGCGGCGCGGCCGAGGAAGACGCCGCGCAGTTCCTGATCGACGAGGCCAAAAAGGGGCGCAAGAAGCCCATGGTCGGTTTCATCGCCGGCCGCACCGCCCCCAAGGGCCGCACCATGGGCCACGCCGGAGCGGTCGTCTCCGGCGGCAAGGGTGACGCCGAATCCAAAATCGCGGCAATGGAGGCGGCCGGAATCCGCGTCTCCCCCTCCCCCGCCCGCCTGGGGTCGACCCTGGTCGAGGTGCTCAAGGGCTGATCGGGCGCGGCGGGGGCGGAAAAACGGACATTCGCCCCCATTCCGCCATGACCTTCGCGGTGAACGTGCCTATATCACGCGCGTCGCCCGGGCCGGACAGCGCGTCCGGGCGAAGGGATAGATCGAGACACCATGGCTGACGACGCCGGCCGGCTGAACCAGGTCTTCGCCGAGACCTCCTTCCTCTATGGAGCCAACGCCGCCTTCATTGAGGACCTCCACGCCCGGTGGGCGGCCGACCCGAGCTCCGTCTCGGATGAATGGCGCGCCTTTTTCGACCAGCTGAAGGACGGCGCCGAGCAGGTGCGCCAGGCCGCCGAGGCCGGCAGCTGGGGCCGGGGCGTCTCGACTGAACCCACCGAGGAAACCGGCGTCTTCGACGGCCGCTGGCCGACGCCCAAGGCTGACCCGAAAGGCAAGGGAGCGCCCAAGGCGGCCGCGCTCGCCGGCGCCACCGCCGAAGACATCAAGGCGGCGGCGCAAGATTCGATACGCGCCCTGATGCTGATCCGGGGATGGCGGGTGCGCGGGCACCTTCAGGCCACGCTCGATCCGCTGGGCATCGAACAGCCCATCCAGAACCCGGAGCTGACTCCCGAATTCTACGGCTTTTCAAGCGGCGACCTGGACCGGCCCATCTATCTCGACGGCGTGCTGGGGCTTCAGACGGGGACCATCCGCGAGGTCATGGCGATCCTCAAGCGGACCTATGGCGGCCACATCGGCGTCCAGTACATGCACATCGCCGAGCCGGACGAAAAAGCCTGGCTGCAGGAGCGGATCGAGGGGCCTGACAAGTTCCAGCAGAACGCCTTCACCAAGGAAGGCAAGCTGGCCATCCTGTCAAAGCTGATCGAGGCCGAGACCTTCGAACGGTTCCTGCACAAGCGCTTCCCGGGCACCAAGCGGTTCGGCCTGGACGGCGGCGAGGCGATGGTTCCCGCTCTGGAACAGATCATCAAGCGGGGCGGCGCCCTTGGGGTCGACGAGATCGTGCTCGGCATGGCCCACCGGGGCCGTCTGAACGTGCTGGCGGCGGTGATGGGCAAACCCTATCGCGCCATCTTCCACGAGTTCCAGGGCGGCTCGTCGATGCCGTCGGACATCGAGGGCTCGGGCGACGTCAAATACCACATGGGCGCCAGTTCGGACCGCGAGTTCGACGGCAACACCGTCCACCTCAGCCTGACCGCCAACCCCTCGCACCTGGAAATCGTCAATCCGGTGGTGCTGGGCAAGGCGCGGGCGAAACAGGCCTTTGACATCCGCGACGCCAACAAGGGCAAGGTCGAGGCGGAATGGGCGCTGGACCGCACCAAGGTCTTGCCGCTGCTGATCCACGGCGACGCCGCCTTTGCCGGACAGGGCGTCGTGGCCGAGTGTTTCGCCCTGATGGGGCTAAAGGGTTATCGAACCGGCGGCACGGTCCATTTCGTTGTCAACAACCAGATCGGCTTTACCACCTCCCCCCGGAACAGCCGATCCAGCCCCTATCCCTCGGACGTGGCCCTGATGGTCCAGGCGCCAATATTCCACGTCAACGGCGACGATCCCGAGGCCGTGGTCTTCGCCGCCAAGGTGGCCGCCGAATACCGCCAGAAGTTCAACAAGGACGTGGTGGTGGACATGTTCTGCTACCGCCGCTTCGGCCACAACGAGGGCGACGACCCGACCTTCACCCAGCCGATCATGTACGCCAAGATCCGCGGCCTGAGCTCGACGCGCGAAATCTACGCCGCGCGCCTGATCGCCGAAGGCGCGATCGACCAGGCGAGCGTGGACGCCGAGGTCGCCAGGTTCGAACAGTTCCTGGACGAGGAGTTCGAGGCCGGCAAGTCGTTCGAAGCCAAGAAGGCCGACTGGCTGGACGGCCACTGGACCGGCATCGGCCAGCCAGATGGCGACGAGCGCCGCGGCGAGACCGGCGTGCCGATCGAACGCCTGCGCGACTACGGCAAGCGTCTGACCACACCTCCAAATTCGGTGGATGTGCACCGGACGCTAAAGCGCGTTCTCGACGGACGACGCACCGCCATCGAGAGCGGCGAGAACCTGGACTGGGCCACGGCCGAGAGCCTGGCCTTCGCCGCCCTCCTGGATGAAGGCTTCCCCGTGCGGCTGTCTGGACAGGACAGCCAGCGCGGCACCTTCAGCCAGCGCCACGCCGCCATCGTCGACCAGACTACCGAGCGCCGCCATGTGCCGCTGAACCATCTGCGTGAGGGTCAGGCTCACTTCGAGGTGATCGATTCCGCCCTGTCGGAAGAGGCGGTCCTGGGCTTCGAGTACGGTTATGCGCTCAGCGACCCCAACACCCTGGTGATGTGGGAGGCCCAATTCGGCGACTTTGTGAACGGCGCCCAAGTGGTCATCGACCAATTCATCTCGTCGGGCGAGCGCAAGTGGCTGCGCATGTGCGGCCTCGTTATGTTGCTGCCTC
>CAZITK010000225.1:0-3063 GCA_964542145.1 uncultured Brevundimonas sp. | reverse complement strand
GGCGATTTCCGACAGGAAGCCGAACCCGGGATGCACGGCCTCCGCTCCGGTCTGGCGCACGGCCTCGACGATCCTGTCGGCCAGCAGATAGGACTGCGCGGCCGGGGCCGGTCCGATCAGCACCGCCTCGTCGGCCATCTCGACCGCCAGTGAGCCGGCGTCCGCCTCCGAATAGACCTGGACCGTGGCGATCCCCATGCGGCGACAGGTCTTGATGATGCGCACGGCGATCTCGCCACGGTTGGCGATCAGGATCTTGGAAAACATCGGCGTCCAGAGCTGGCTGTCGGATGGGCGTTCCGCTTAGGCCAAGGCTGGAACGCGATCAAATCCCGGGGATTTCGGATGAGACCGATCCCCGCTTTGCATGTGACCCCGTGATCGGGTTTAACCACCCCTCGCGCGGCCGCATCGCGCACGGTCCTGTTCGTGAAAATCCGGAGACGCTTCTCGTGAAGACCCTTCTCGCCGCCGCTTCCGCCTTGGCCCTGACCGCCGTCGCGGGAACCGCCGCCGCCCAGAACTGGGGCGAACAGGCCCGCCGCGATCTCACCGCCGCCCACGCCAATCTGCGCGACAACCACCCCGGCGCCGTCGTCCAGGGTGCGGCCGGCGACGCCTTTCGCAGCTGGCTCGACACCGGCCTGGCCGAGGCCAACGCCATGGCCGACCGCGCCAACAGCGGCGACGCCCAGGCCTTCCTGCTGCGCTGGTACGGACGGGGTTTCGATGATTCGAGCACGATGATCCGCCCGACCTTCGAGACGCTGGATCCGTGGTTCGCCACGGCCTGGCCGGGCGTCGCCACCGGCTGGCGCGACGGCGCCTATGTCGTCACCCACGTCAAGCAAGGCGTGCGTGGCGCCCCGCCCCTGGGCGCCCGTCTGGTCTCGTGCGGAGGCAAGTCGGCCGAAGACATGGCCCAGGAGCGCCTTGACGGGTGGGAAGCCAATCTGAGCACCGAGGCCGGCCGAATCCGGTCGGCGCCCTATCTTCTGTGGAACCGCAACAACTCCTTCGTGGGGGGCGGCGTGCCCGCCAGCTGTCGCTTTCAGGTCGGCCGGCGCGAGCGGGAGTTCCGCTTGCAGACCATCACCGGCGATCTGGCGGGCCAGGAGGCCGGCTTCCGCTCGGCCATGTACTGGCCGTCGGCCCAGCCCCTGGGCGTCGAACAGGTAGACGGCCGCGCCTGGATCCACGTCCACTCCCTGGCCGACGACGCCGGGTGGGAGGCCTTCTTCGCCCAGGTCGAGTCCCAGCTGGACGCCATCCGTTCGCCCAACGGCCTGGTCATCGACCTGCGCGGCGCTCAGGGCACGGCGCTGAACGCCACAGCCCGGGGCTACGGCCTGGCCAACCGCATCTGGACGCCGGAATTCACCGTCAGCCGCCAGCCCCCGGCCGAGGAGATCACCTATCGGGCCACCGCCGGGAACCGTCAGTGGTTCGCCGACACCCTGGCCCGCATGCAGGGCGATCCGAACTTCGTCGCCAACAACGCGCCGATCATCGAGAACACTCAGGCCATCGTCGCCGCTTTCGACCGCGCCATGGCGGCCGGCCAGACCAGCTTCACCCTGGCGGGCCCGCAGCCCGCCGCCGACACCGGCGCACCCAACCCGGTGCAGGGCAATGTCGTGGTTCTGATCGATTCGGGCTGCTCGGTCGGCTGTCTGGACGTGCTGGACCTGCTCACGCGCCTGCCGAACGTGCGCACCGCCGGCCAGCCGACCGACGTCTATTCCATGTTCGTCGAGCCGACCGTGGTTCGCCTGCCGTCCAACTACACCGAGCTGACCTATGGCCATAAGGCCTGGGTCGGCCGCGCCGATCGTCACAACCAGCCGGTCGCGCCCCAGGTCGCCTACACCGGCGAGGCGACCGACGAACCGGCCGTCCGCGCCTGGGTGTCCAGCCTGTTCGGCGGCTGAGCCAGCCCGCGGCCGCGGCGCGGCGGCTCCAAAAGGACGCAGCCGGCGCCCGCCACTCGCGCACGCCTTAGCCGGCGAGCCGCGCGGTCTCGGCGGGGGAAAGGCCCAATGTCAGCACGGCGGCGACCGGGCCGGCCATTCCCGTGCGCGTCGGAGCGCCGGCCGCGAGAATGGCGGCGAGATCTGCGCTCGCCTCCTGGAGCGCCGGATCGGACTGCTCGACGGCGACAGCGCCCAGGGCCGCGGCCTGCGCCGCCATGGCCCGCGCCGCCTGAGCCGGATCCTGGTCGAACCGTTCGAGGGCCGACGCCAGAATCTTCATGGCTTGGTCGCGCCGCTCCGCCAGGCTGGAGCCCCCCTCGCTCGCCGCTTCGCCGGAGCGTTTGCGCGGACCTTCGTAGCCACCCGAATTGAAGCGCCGCCGGTCCGGCCCGACATAGCCGACCGCTTCGATCCAGTCGCGCGGCTTCAAGGCGACCGCCGCGATCCGCTTGGTCAGGTCTCCGGCGGTGAAGGGCTTGCGAAGGAACTCGTGCACTCCGGCGTCACGCGCGCCCAGGATGCTGGACGCGGTCGCCTCGGCGGTCACCATGATGATCGGGGCGAAGCGGCATTCCAGGTTCGATCGCCGGATCCGTCGGGCGAAGGCCTCGCCGTCCAGCGCCGGCCCGCTTCGCTCGACGAAAATCAACACCGGGTCGAAATCCGCCGCGATCCTCAGCGCCGTCGCCTGGTCGCCTTCACAGACGACATCGCGCGCGCCCAGGCTTCTGACGATTTCCAGCAACAGCTTCGCGGCCATCGGACTGGAGTCGACGATCAGCACGCGCCTCAGCGCGGGCGCCAGCCTGGCCTGCTGTTGGGACGTCAGGGAAAACACGTCACGCGACTCCGATCTGAGCCGCGAGGGTGCGTCAGCGCCGGTAAAGATCACGTTGAGGACGCGCCGTCCGCGCGCGCCCGACCCGTCACCCCTGGAAAGGGTCTCGCATCAGTATGGTGTCGTCCCGCTCCGGGCTGGTCGACAGCAGGGCCACCGGGGCCGCGATCAGTTCCTCGATCCGTCGCACATATTTGACCGCATTGGCCGGCAGGTCCTTCCACGACCGCGCCCCTTGCGTGCTCTCGGACC
>CAZITK010000224.1:0-3069 GCA_964542145.1 uncultured Brevundimonas sp. | reverse complement strand
GACGCCTCGGTGGAGGATTTCCTGGCGGCCGTGCCGGATGCGCGGCGCCGCGAGGACGCCCGGGCCGTCGCCGCCATGCTGGGCGAGATCACCGGGGCGCGGCCGGTGATGTGGGGCCCGTCGATCATCGGCTTCGGGCGCTACACCTATGTCAATTCAACCAAGAAACCCGCCGACTGGCCGGTCATCGGCCTGTCGCCGCGCAAGGCCAATCTGACCGTCTACATCATGCCGGGCTTCAATGAGCGGCCTGACCTGATGGCGCGGCTGGGCAAGGTGAAGACCAGCGTCAGCTGTCTCTACATCAACCTCCTAGATCAGGTGGACAAGACCGCTCTGCGCGAGCTGTGTGGGTGGGCGGTCGCTACCATGCGGCAGCGATACCCCACGGATCTGGCCGACCTCTCATGACGGACACTGTCGACCCCGCGCCGCCTCCCGCCGAAGCGCCCCGACGCGCCGTCGGCCTGTTCCGGCTGGCGGTCGGGCTGGTGCAGGGGGCCATGCTGTGGTGGCTGATCCGCAGCGCTTCGGGCGGCCGCGCCTTCATGCCGTCGGACACGACGCCGTCGCCGCCTCCGGCATGGCCGGCCAGCGAACCGGTGCTCTACGGCGCCCTGCTGATGGCGACGGTGCTGGCGCCCGTGGTGCTGCTGGGCGCCGCCGGACGGATGCGCTGGCGCTGGCTTGGGCTTTGGGGCCTGGTCGCGGCGGTGGTCGTGGGCGGCTTCGCGGCCTGGGAGGCGGCCAACCAGGTCCCGCCGGAGTGGCGCCGGTCGTTCGAGCCTTCCTTCCCGACGGTGATGGCGTCCCTGGCCCTCCTGTTCATCGCCCATCACCTGCTGCTGCCCGCGCTCCAGGCGCGACGCTGGATCGCGCCCTATCCGGCCTATTTCGACGCCGCGTGGAAGGCGGGGGTGCAATTGGCCCTGTCGGCCGGCTTCGTCGGCGCCTTCTGGGTGCTGCTGTTGTTGGGGGCCAGCCTGTTCCGCGTCATCGGCATCGAAGCGCTGTCCGCCCTGATCCGCCAGGACTGGTTCGCCGCCCCGGCCACCACGCTCAGTTTCGCCGCCGCCGTGCATCTGACCGATGTGCGCGACGGGCTGATACGGGGCGTGCGCACGGTCGCCCTGATGCTGCTCAGCTGGCTGTTGCCGGTGATGACGGGCCTCGTCGCGACCTTTCTGCTCGCCCTGCCTTTCACGGGGCTTGACGGGTTGTTCAGCGGGCCCAGCGCCACGGCCATGATGCTGTCGGCCGCCGCCGCCCTGATCATCCTGATCAATGCCGCCTATCAGGACGGCGACCCCGAGGATCGGCCCGCCCGGCCCCTGCGCTGGGCCGCGCCGGCGGCATCCCTTCTGCTGACGCCGCTGGTTGCCCTGGCGCTGTGGGGGCTGGCGCTGAGAATCGGCCAGCACGGCCTGACGCCCGAGCGGATCATCGCCCTGGCCTGCGCCCTGGTCGGGGCCGTCTATGCCGGCGGCTACGGCTGGGCGGCGGTCGCGACCCTGCGCAGCCGCGCCTGGATGGCGCCGCTGGAACGGACCAATGTGGTGGCGGCTGTTTCGGTGGTGGCCGTGCTGCTGGCCCTGTTCAGCCCCCTGGCCGACCCCGGCCGCCTGTCCGTCGGCGACCAGATGGCCCGGCTGGAGCACGGCGCCGTCTCGGCCGAGGATTTCGACTACGCCTTCCTCAGGTTCGATGCGGGCAAACGGGGTGAGCGGGCGCTGGCGGACCTCGCCCGATCCGATGACCCCGAGACCGCCCGTCGCGCCCGCGAAGCCCAGGCCTCCCACGACCCTTGGGAGCTGCAGCGAGATGCTCCTGCGTCCGCCGTCATCGCTTGGCCCACCGGCTCTGCCTTGCCGGAGGATTTCGATGACGCTCTGGCCCGGGATATCTGCAGGGGTGAATCTGAATGCCTGGCCCAGGCCATCGATCTCGATGGCGACGGAGTAGACGAAGTCCTTCTGGCCCACGGCGCGATTCTGACGCTGTTGGCGCTCGACAGTGGAGAATGGACGCGTCAGCGCACTTACGGGGTTGGCGCTTGCAGATCAGGCCAGAACAGTACGGTCAAGGCGATGCAGGACGGCCTGCTCCAGCCTCGAAACGCGAGGTGGCCCGAGATCGACATGGGCGGCATGGCCCTGTCGATCAATCAATCACCCGTCTGCGCAGAGACATCCGCCCCTTAAACCCGATCTTCACCCGCTCGCGCCCATAACTGTCCCGAAACGAGCCGATCCCGATCAACGAGGACGGCCGACTGTGATGATGGTGAAGGTGTTCGAATGGCCAAGACGGTGCTCGTCGTCGATGACGACCCGACCCAGCGCAGGCTGGTCCAGGCGGTGCTGGACCGCGACGGCTATCAGGTCGTCCACGCCGAGAACGGGCAGGAGGCGCTGGACCGCCTGACCACGGGCGGCGGCGCCGATGTGGTGCTGCTGGACCTGGTCATGCCGGGCCTGTCGGGGCTCGACACCCTGAAACAGGCGCGTGCCGCCGGCGTCGGCGCGCCGGTCATCATGCTGACCGCCAACGCCGGCATCGAGGGTGTGGTCAAGGCCATGCAGGCCGGGGCCCAGGACTTCTTCGTCAAGCCCGCCAGCCCCGAACGCATCCTGGTCGGGATCAAGAATGCGCTGCAGATGGGCGAACTGACCCAGGAGGTCGTGCGTCTCAAGAAACACGTCTCGGGCAGGACCAGCTTCGACGACCTGGTGGGCGACAGCCCCCCCATGCGCATGGTCAAGGCTCTGGGCGAACGCGCCGCGCGGTCGGGCATCCCGGTGCTGATCACCGGCGAGAGCGGCGTCGGCAAGGAGGTCATCGCCCGCGCACTGCACGGCGCCTCGGACCGCGCCGGCAAGCCCTTCGTGGCGGTCAACTGCGGGGCGCTGCCGGCCAATCTGGTGGAATCCATCCTGTTCGGGCACGAGAAGGGCGCCTTCACCGGCGCCACCGACAAGCACCTCGGCAAGTTCGCCGAGGCCTCTGGCGGGACGCTGTTCCTCGACGAGATCGGCGAGCTGCCGCTGGACATGCAGGTCAAGCTGCTGC
>CAZITK010000223.1:0-3124 GCA_964542145.1 uncultured Brevundimonas sp. | reverse complement strand
AAGGACAAGGCGACCAACAAGGAACAGTCGATCCGGATTCAGGCCAACGGCGGCCTATCGGATGACGACATCGACAAGATGGTCAAGGACGCCGAGGCCAACGCGGCGGCCGACAAGCAGAGAAAGGAACTGGTCGAGGCCCAGAACGGCGCCGACAGCCTGATCCACTCGACCGAAAAAGCCCTGGCCGAACACGGCGACAAGATTGGCGCGGACGACAAGACGACCATCGAGGCTTCCCTGGCCGACCTCAAGGCGGCCAAGGAGGGTACGGACGCGGCCGATATCGCGGCCAAGACGACCACCCTCGCCCAGGCCTCGATGAAGCTAGGCGAGGCGATGTACGCCGCTCAACAGGGCTCGGACGACGCCGGAGCGCAAGCCGAGGCCCAGCCCGCCGACGACGGCGTGGTCGACGCCGAGTTCGAGGACGTCACCGAAGGCGACGACAAGAAGAGCGCCTGACCTGGTCTTGCATCCTTCGCCGTCACCCTCGGGCTTGACCCTGGGGTCCAGTCGCGCAGGCATCGACGCCAGCTGGATGCTCGATCAAGTCCGAGCATGACGGCTCGGGGTGCATGGTTGCATCATCGAACCCGGTTCCCATCTGAACCGGACAGGTCCGCGCCGGCCGCTCGCCCGCAGAGGCGAGCCGCCGGGTAGCAGGGGAAGAGGACATGACGCCCAATGGCGCGTGACTATTACGAAATCCTCGGCGTGGAACGGAGCGTCGACGCCGCCGGGCTGAAGGCCGCCTATCGCAAGCTGGCCATGGTTCATCATCCCGACCGCAACGGCGGCTCGGAAGACTCGCTCGCGACCTTCAAGGAGATATCCGAGGCCTATTCGGTCCTGTCGGACGATCAGAAGCGGGCCGCCTATGATCGCTTTGGCCATGCCGGCGTGGGCGGCGGGGGTCAGGGCGGTGGCCAGGGTTTCCACGATATCAACGATATCTTCTCCCAGGTCTTCGGGGAGGCGTTCGGTGACGCCTTCGGCAGCCGAGGCGGTGGTCGCGGCGCCCGGGGTGGTCCCCAGAGAGGCTCGGACCTGCGCTTCGACCTCGAGATCAGCCTGGAGGACGCCTATCGCGGCATCGAACGCGAGATCGCAGTGCCCACCACCATGGCCTGCGAGACCTGTTCGGGCTCGGGCGCCAAGGCCGGGGCCCAGCCGACCGGCTGTTCGACCTGCGGCGGCCAGGGCCGCATCCGCCAGGCAAACGGCTTTTTCGCCATGGAGCGGACCTGCCCTCACTGCGGCGGAGCCGGAAAGCGGCTGAATCCGGCCGACGCCTGCCCCAGCTGTCGTGGGCACGGCCAGGTGCGCAAGACCCGCAGCCTGAATCTGAAAATTCCGGCCGGTGTTGATGACGGTTCACGCATCCGCCTGTCGGGAGAAGGCGATGTCGGCATGCGCGGCGGGCCGCGCGGCGATCTCTATGTTTTCCTGTCGGTGCGGCCGCACGAGCTGTTCGAGCGCGACAATCTCGACCTGCTGGTCCAGGCGCCCATTCCGGTGTGGACAGCAGCCTTGGGCGGCCAGATCGAGGCGCCCTGCCTAGTGTCGGAGACCTGCGACGGCCAGTGCCGGGCCAAGGTCAAGGTGCCGGAGGGCGCCCAGACCGGCCAGACAGTACGTATCAGAGGCAAGGGCATGCCGCATCTGAACGGCAAAAGTCGGGGCGACCTGGTGGTGGAATTGCTGGTCGAGACGCCCACTAACCTGACTGGCCGTCAGAGGGAGCTGATGCGCGAGCTTGGTGAGATCTGCGGTGAGAGCCAGAGCCCACGCAACTCTTCCTTCGCGGGCAAGGCCAAGCGTTTCTGGTCCGACATTACGGGCGACAAGGAAGCGGCGCAGTAGCGTCCGCAGCAGTTTGCGGTCATGCTCGGGCTTGACCCGGGCAACCAGCTGGCTCGATTTCACCGCCCGCGCGACTGGACCCTCGGGTCGAGCCCAAGGGTGACGGCGTTAATGCGGGGGGACCTCATGAGCAGCATCGTCCACGTCGGCATTTCCGGGGCGCGGGGGCGGATGGGAAGGGCGGTCTCGGCCGTGCTGGATGCGCGAGAAGACATGGTGACCGCCGCCCGGTTCGACCGTGGCGAGACGCCCGATCTGGCGCATTGCCACGTGATCATCGACTTCTCCACGCCAGAGCATTCAGTCGAACTGGCCGAGGCGGCGGCGGCGCGGGGTGGCCCGGCCCTGGTGATCGGCTCAACGGGGCTGACCGACGAGCAGGAACACGCCATCGCGCGAGCGGCGGAGAAGGTGGCCATTGTGCGAAGCGGCAACTTTTCACTGGGGGTCAACATCCTGGTCGGCCTAGTGGAGCGGGCGGCGGCGCGGCTGGATGCGGTCGACTGGGACATCGAGGTGGCCGAGGCCCATCACCGGATGAAGCGCGACGCGCCGTCTGGCACCGCCCTGATGTTGGGCGAGGCGGCGGCGCTGGGGCGCGGCAGGGCCCTGGCCGAGGTGCGGGCCCCGGTGCGCGACGGGGTGGGGGAGGAGCGGACACAGGGCTCCATCGGCTTTTCGGCCCTGCGCGCGGGCGGTATCGTCGGCGATCACACCGTCATGTTCGCCTCGGACGACGAGGTGATCTCGCTGAAACACCAGGCCATCGACCGCCGTCTGTTCGCCAAGGGCGCGGTGGTGGCGGCCAACTGGGTCCGCCCCAGGCCGCCGGGCCTCTATGACATGCAGGACGTGCTGGGCTTTCGCCAGGCCTGACGGATCAGGCCAGAGCCTTCAGGTTGTCCACCAGATCGGTTTTTTCCCAGCTGAAACCGCCGTCGGCTTCGGGCTCGCGACCGAAGTGTCCGTAGGCGGCGGTGCGAGCGTAGATCGGCCGGTTCAAACCGAGATGTTGACGGATGGCGCGTGGGGTGCCGCCGCCGATGAAACCGAGCAACTTGTCCTCGAGCATCTCTTCGGAGACCGTGCCGGTGGCATGCAGATCCACGTGAATTGACTGCGGTTCGGCCACGCCGATGGCGTAGCTGATCTGAATGGTGCAGCGGTCGGCCAGACCCGCGGCCACGACGTTCTTGGCCAGGTAGCGGCAGGCGTAGGCGGCCGATCGGTCGACCTTGGTCGGATCCTTGCCGGAAAA
>CAZITK010000222.1:0-3127 GCA_964542145.1 uncultured Brevundimonas sp. | reverse complement strand
CAGATCGAGGCGATGGACCCGACCGACACACCGCTGGAGATCATCCGCCGCGCCATGCCGGACGCCTCGGAATCCAGCCGCCGCAGCCGCCTGGCCCAGTTCGGACTGCCCTTCGAGAAACAGGAAACCACCGTCGCCAGCCTGTCCGGCGGCGAGCGCGCCCGCCTGCTGCTGAACCTGGTGGCCATGGATGCGCCGCACATCCTGATCCTCGACGAGCCGACCAACCACCTGGACATCGACAGCCGCCGCGCCCTGCTGGACGCGCTCAACGAATACACCGGCGCCGTCATCCTGATCACCCACGATCGCTCGCTGATGGAGCTGGTCGCCGACCGTCTGTGGCTGGCCGCCGACGGCCGGGTGACGCCCTTCGACGGCGACATGGACGACTACGCCAAACTGGTCCTCGACCGCGCCAAACAGGCCGGGATGAAGCCCAGTCAGGTGAAGCAGGAGCCAGAGCCGGCGACCGCCGTACCGGCCGCGACAAGGGCTGCAGGACCCAAGAAAGGCGGGCCATCCCCCTCCACCCTGCGCCATGCCGTGAAGAGGGCCGAAGAGCTGATCATTCGCCTGACTGCCGACCTGGCGCGCCTCGACGACGATCTGGCCAACGCCGCTGTCAACGCTCCCCATAAGCTGGAAGGCCTGACCCGCGCCCGCGCCCAGGCCCAGGCCGAGCTCGACGCCGCCGAAGCCGCCTGGATCGCTGCGGAGGAGTCTCTCGCCGAGGTGGCGTGACGCCCAAGCAAATCGCCAAAGAGTAGCATTCCTTCAGGAAGTCGCCATGAAGCGGCTCGCGCCCCTCGCCGCCGTCCTCGTCCTCGCCGGTCCCGCCCTGGCCGAGCCGGCGCCCATGGCCCAACCCTATCAGATCGACCTCAGCGTCGAGCACGATGGTCGCGAGGTGGTCCGCATCCGCACCCAGATCACCGAAGACGGCCCGGCCACGGCCTCCGCCACCGCCGGCGGCGTCGACTATCGCTTCGTGGCGACCCTGTGGGCGGTCCAGGGCGACGGTCCGCAGGCTCAGTTGGCGCTGGAGGCGCATCTGACGCGCGACGAGGAAGAATTGGCCGCACCGACCCTGACCTTCCTGCGTGGCAAGGAGGCCGCCATCGAGGTTGGCCGCGACGACGGCGAAGTCCTGCGGATGACCGCCTCGCCGGTTGAATAGGCCGCGCGCCGCGAATTCGCCCACGTCACGGTCCAGGTTTCCGTCGTCTTCCTCCTCGAGGCGCCATGACCCGTCTTGTTCTCCTGCCCCTGATCGCCGCCGGCCTGGTCGCCGGAGCGGCTTGGGCCCAGCCGGCGGGCGAGCCCAGCCGCTATCGCATCGACGCCGAGATTCCGCTGTCCGAAACGACCCTGATGCTGAACACGTCGACCGTGGTCGGCGGCCGCACCGAGGTGCGCGACGCCGGTCCCGTGGCCACGCGATGACCGTCCAACTGGATGAGATCGGCGGCGATGACGACCGGCGCATTCAGGCGGCGGTCGAACTGTCGCGTCGCGAAGACGGCCGCACGGTCGTCCTGTCGTCGCCGCGTATGGTCTTTCGCCCTGCTGGACGGCGCGCATGACCATAGAGACCGATGACGGCCCGCTGACCGTGAACATCAGCCCGGCGGGTTGACGACGTTCAGCCCCGCCGCCCTCAGATGAGGGCCGACGGCACGACCAACGCGATCCTTCTCTCCCTGCGGGAAGACGGTCGCTGATCCCCCTTCCTCGATGTTCGAACGCCCGCGACACGGCCTTCTGGCCTGACCAGCGTAACGATCCCCGGCTCCTCCGACCGGCGCCTCATGATCGCCGGATGCAAACCATCCAGACTCCCGACGGCCCCGCTCCAGACGGCACGCCCTGGCATGTGCTGCGCGAGGACTATCTGGCCGGCCATTCCGCCCGCAGCCTGTGCGTCAACTACGACGTGCCCATGTCGACGTTCCGCGCCCGGGCCAAGCGCGAGGGCTGGCGCCGCTGCGACCAGCCGGAGCCCGATCCGTTCTCTCAGCCCGAGCCTGACGACGAGCCTTTCGATCCCGACCTTCTGGTGATCCGCGCTCGCGCCCATCTGCGCCGCGCCGTCACCGCGGGCGACGCGCTCGGCGCCCTGCGCTGGATGAAGTTGGTCGAACAACTGACCGACTTCGCGCGGCGCGAACGCGGGGTCCGAGTGCGCAACGCCCCTGACCCGCGCCAGGCGGAGCGCGACGCCATCGAGGCCGCCTACCGCCGCCGCGAAGCCGCCGAGACCGGGACCACGCGGGATATCAGCGAAGCCGGTGGCTGGAGCGTGGACCCCGACGCGCTATCGCACCCGCCCGACGCGCCTGAGTCCAACGCCGGACAGTCGGCCGTGACCGGCTATGTCCATGATCAGCTTGAGCAATCTCAGGCTTCCTTTGAAGGGTTAGACTCCTTGGACTCATTTTTCTCGGCCGAAGAGCTCGCCGCCAACCCCGAGCTCGCGGGCGCCCTCAAAAGCCTCGGCGCCCTGTCGCCCTTCCTTCGCGACCAGGCCCGAGAACGCGCCACCGGGCCGTGACGCCGTTATGCTCAGCGCCCCCACGGTTTCCATGCCGGGTCACTCGGCCTGACTGGCTGACGCTGAGGCTCCACGGGCATGAGTCCCGTTCGCCTTCCGGTCCCGGCGACAGTTCTCCAGACTGTCGTGGCTATCGCCTGATCAGCCGCCGCGCCCGGCGCGTTCCATCACGCCGGACAGAGCTGTCAGGCGTTGAGCGGTCGAACCCTCGGCTTCGCCGGCGGCCGCAGCCAATCGGCGCGAGACGTCGGCCATCGCGCGGCGATCCGGCCGCCCTTCGCGCCAGCGGGTCACCGCCGTTGCGGCGCGACCGGCCAGATCGATGTCGACGCCGTCACCGCGCGCCAGCTGGTCCAGATAGGCCTGGGCCACATCGGGCGTGTCGGCCCATTCGATGCGCGTCTGGGTCTGGGGATTGACGACGTCCTCCATCACCGCCTCGGCGGCGGCGATCTCGGCGGCAGACAGGTGTTCGCTGGGCGCCAGGCGCAGCACATCCATGCCGCGCGCGATCTCGCTGGCGTAGATGCGGCCGTTGATCCAGTAAGACGACCAGAAACCGGCCACCGTCAG
>CAZITK010000221.1:0-3143 GCA_964542145.1 uncultured Brevundimonas sp. | reverse complement strand
GCGGGATAGAGCTTGGCCCGATCATTCCCGGCCCTGAAATCGACTGGTCTGATCCCGACAGCCCACGAGAGGTCACCCTCACAGGCTCCAACAACACGAACTATATGGGTGACGTTCATACCCACCCCGGAGGCTCCCCTCTGCCCAGCGAGCACGACTGGAATGTATTCCTGGCAAACAACGCCATAGCGCGTGAGACGCCGCCAGGCCGTGAAAATGAAACCTTCTACATGTATGTAATCACCGTCAATCCAGATGGGTCAGTCGGCACTATCCATGTATACGAAGATAGACCCGGAGCTTCGGATGACCGGCCGACAGAGACGGGACCGGAGGTGAATCCCGATGCTCAACCTTGCTGACCTCGCGGCGGCGACCGCACTGGCGGCCATCGTGCAGACCGCGGGCGTGGTCACCGAACCCCATCGCGCGCCGACCATCCCTTCGCCGATCACCTATGATGTCTATCACGACGAAGGATGGCAGCGGTCGGTGGTTTTCAGTCATGAGAGGCTGAGCGGGTCGAACGAGGGCGGTCCCGCCTACATCTGGATGATCGAGATCGATCAGCGCGACGCGCCGGAGCCCATTCGTATTCCGATGGGAGAGTGCGAGGGCGTCGCCGAGGCCGTCGCGATCGTCGCGCAAGCGGACTTCGGCCAGTTCGTCCTGCCGGGGCTGATCCCCTATCATGGCAGGCTGGGCGCCCGATATCACGGCGCCCGGTATCGGGTGCATGGACCGACACGGGACGCCGAGGGATTCGGCGGGAATATCGTGATCTATCCGGGCGCCGAGATGAGCGCGGCGCTCAACGACCTGGACGGCCTCGTAAGGCGCTGCGCGGGGCTCACGCCCGGCGGGGCGGCGCCGGAAGCCTCGACGGACAGGCCCTAGACCGAAATCGGTTCAGTTGGACGCAGTCCAACTGAGCTCAGATTTCGGTCCAGCTTAATTCTGGAGTCTGATTCACGGTATCGGCGGAATCGCGTAGCGATTCCACCTCAACCGATCAGGCTCTAAGGCGCCCCGGCCGCGCCGCCGGTGGCGGCCATCATGGCGGCTTCGGGTTCGCGGAAGTAGCGGTCTATGCCTTCGGCGACGGCGCGCATCAGGCGGCGGCGGCGGCGGTCGTCGGTCAGGGCGCGCTCGTCGTCGGCGTTGGTGATGAAGCCCATTTCCAGCAGCACCGCCGGCACGTCGGGGGCCAGGAGGACGGCGAAGCCGGCGTCGCGGTGGCTGCGGCTGACCAGAGGGTGGTCCGAGCCCCCGATATGGCTGAGCAGAATACGGGCGAACTGGGCCGAGCGGTTCTGGGTGGCGCGCTGGGTCATGTCGAGCAGGATGCGATTCACCGACGGGTCCTGGCCCGGCAGGCGCATCTCCGAGGTCCAGTCGCTGCGTGAGGTGACTTCGCGGAGCGCCCGCGTCGCGCCCTGTTCGGACAGGGTGTAGACGCTGGCCCCACGGGTGTCGGGCGAGCCGCCCGCGTCGGCGTGCAGGCTGATGAACAGATCGGCGTCCGCGTCCCGGGCGATCTGGACCCGGCGGCCGTGCTCGACATAGCGGTCGCCGTCACGGGTCAGGATGACGCGGTAGCGACCCATACGTTCCAGCGCGGCCTTGAGATCACGGGCTGCGTCCAGGGTGATGGCCTTTTCCTGGACCTGAGCGCCGAGCGCGCCGGGGTCGCGGCCGCCGTGACCGGCGTCGATGACGATGACCGGGCGCTCTCGGCGCGGGGCCGGGCGGCTCTCGCGCACGGCGCGGACCGGGGTGATGGGCGTGGCGGCGGCGGCGTTCGGCGCGCCGAGCGCCTTGACGTCGATGACGTAGCGATAATGGTTCACGCCGTCGCCGGGCGGCAAGAGGAAGCGACGCTCGATCTCGGCGGCGCCGGCGAGGTCGAGCTCGAGACGCGAGGCCGAGCCGGCGTCGGAAACGCGCCAGCGGCGGACCAGCCCCCTGCCCTCGCCGTCCATGGCGCCGCGCGGCGAGACGCCGGACAGGGTGAGGACCACCTGTCCGCCCGCCCCCGACTCGACCACCTGGCCGCGCGCCTGACCGGCCAGATCGACCACGATGCGAGTCCGTTCAGCGTCGCCGCCGAAGCGCAGGCGCAGGACATCGGCTCCGCCGCCGAAGGCGAAGCCGGCCCCGGCGGCGCCCAGCGCCAAGGCGAACACGATCAGGCCGACGAGCCCGACCAGGGCGCGCCGGCGTCTGAGGATCGAGCCCTGGACGGCCTGGAACACGAAAAACACTTGGAGGGCACTCACGGCAATTCTTGTCGCGCGGCGAGGATGCGCCAACAGGGTTTGCGAGCGGTTAAGGACGACCGGCTTTTCATTCACGATCAGCGTGACTATGTTGGCCGGGATCGATGGGCCGCCGATGGTGGGCCCGTCATCGCTTCATCCGCCTGATTTCGCGGGTCGGCCGGGGTTTCCGGCGATTCGTCAGTCCTGGCAGCGCGGGCTCCCACTAGCGGGGTTCGACGCGCCGAAAGAACCGAACCCTAACTCGATGGGCCTTGCCTTCAGCCTCTCCGCCTCCGTCCAAAGCGCCCCCGGCGCCGGACGCGGAGCCGTCGACCGCGCGCAGGCGCCGGCCGACCGGATGCTGAACGGGGCTCTTTCCCAAACATCGGCGAGCCGCGCCCTCCTCCATGCGAGGACGAGCGCCGGCGCGCCCGGAGATCACCTAAATGTCCAAGACCATGCTTATCGATGCGGCGCACGCGGAAGAGACGCGCGTCGCCATCGTGGACGGCCACCAGGTCGAAGAATTCGACTTTGAGTCCAAGGCGCGGCGCCAGCTGCGCGGCAACATCTATCTCGCCAAAGTCACCCGGGTCGAGCCCAGCCTGCAGGCCGCGTTCGTCGAGTACGGCGGCAATCGCCACGGCTTTCTGGCCTTCAACGAGATCCACCCCGACTATTACCAGATCCCCGTCGCCGATCGCGAAGCCATCATGGCCGAGACGGACGACGAGAACGGCGACGAGCCGCTGGACCGCGAGAGCGCCGACGACGAGTCTGAGGGCGGCCCGGCCGAAGAAGAACGTCTGAAGCGGCGCCTGATGCGGCGCTACAAGATCCAGGACGTCATCAAGCGCCGCCAGATCCTGCTGGTCCAGGTCG
>CAZITK010000220.1:0-3150 GCA_964542145.1 uncultured Brevundimonas sp. | reverse complement strand
TCGTCGTCGCCGAGGTCGAAGCCCAGGAGATTGTCAATTTCCTCCTGATTCAGCACTCGCTCGGCCATGGGCGCGGAGCCGGCGCCCGGCCCCAGCGTGTCCTCAAGGGTCTCGGCCACGCTCATCCTAGTGCACCAGCATTTCTTCGATCAGCACGGCGTCCACCTTTCCGGGGGCGGCGATCAGATTGGCGCGACGCTGGATCTCGGCTCGCAACTGGTAGCTTGCGGCCGAGCCCGCCAGCTCTTCGGGGCGCAGTTCGCGCAGAAAGGTCTGCATCATGTCCTTAACCCGCGGCGCATCGGCCATCAGACTGTCGGCCACATGCGGGTCGGCGGTTTCGAGCGTCACGGTGAGCTTAAGGACAGTCGGACGCCCGTCCGACGACTGCAGATTCACCATCATGACCGGCAGGGTGTAGAAGGTGGCCCCGTCCGGGCCTGCGCTGATCTTGCCCAACGCTGGATCGGCTTCGCCGCCGCCCTTGGTTTTCTTGGGCGGGGGCGGCGGCGCGGCGTGGCCGGCGTCCGCCGAGGCGGGCTTGGGCTTCATCAGAAAGAAGGCCGCGCCGCCGCCCCCGCCCAGAACCAGCAGAGCGGCGGGAATGATGATGAACAGCAGTGGGAGTTTCTTCTTCGCCGGCGTCGCGCCTTCGACGGCTTCGCCGTCGGCCACAGCGGGAACGGCGGCGTCGCCCGCGTCTTTCTTTTTCCCGAAATTCAGCTTCAGCATTGGCCCCAGGCCTCACGCGGCTTCCCTGGGTCAGATGCGCCGGGTTTGGTTAACGAGAGGTTCAGAACCGGCAATTCCTGCCGGGCGCCGGCACACCGGATTCGGCTGAAACCCTTACCGAATGGGGCCGGGGCCTCGTGGCCCACGCTTTGCGACGATGGCGGCGAAGGAGCATCGCCCCGTGGAAAACGCCGCCTATGTCGGACTGTCCCGCCAGCTGACCTTGCGTCGCGAGCTGGACATCGCCGCCAACAACATCGCCAATGCCGACACCACCGGCTTCAAGGTCGAGCAGCTGATGCTGGGGACCCAGGTGGAGAGCAAGGCCCGCAATCACGGCGTCAGGCCCGGGGTCAGCTTTGTTCTGGACAACGGCGTCGGCCGCGACTTCGGTCAGGCGGCGCTGAAACAGACCGATCGGCCGCTGGACTTCGCCATCGAAGGCGAGGCCGCGTTCTTCGCGGTGCAGGATGGGGCGGGCAAGGCCTATACCCGCAACGGGGCCTTCGCCCTCGACCCCGAGGGCCGGCTGACCACCCAGGACGGTCGCCCGGTGCTCGGCGATGGTGGCGAACTGGTTTTCGATCCGCAACTGGGACCGATCAGCGTCGCTCCGGACGGCTCGATCAGCCAGAACGGCCAGCCGGTGGGCCGGCTCTCGGTCGTGCGGTTCGACATGCTGTCGGTGCTCGAGAAGGGCGGCGACAGCCTCTATCGCAACACCTCCAACATCCAGCCCACCGACGCCCCGGACGCGCAGGTGCGCCAGGGCATGCTGGAGGGGTCGAACGTCAATTCTCTGATCGAAATCACCAATCTCATCGAGATCAGCCGCGCCTATGAGCGCGTCACCAAGATGATCTCCGACGCCAACGACCTGTCAAAGCGCGCCGTCGAGCGCCTGGGCAAGTCGAACTAAGGGAGCCCCCTCAAGCAGCGAGCGACCGCGTCGCGAGCGATAGGGAGAATAAAGATATGCACGCTTTGAGAACCGCCGCCTCGGGCATGGGCGCCCAGCAGCTGAACGTGGAGGTCATCTCCAACAACATCGCGAACATGAACACCGTGGGCTACAAGCGCCAACGCGCGGAGTTCCAGGACCTGCTCTATCAGAACGTCGAGCGCATGGGGGCCCAGTCCTCGGCGCAGGGGACGGTGGTGCCGACCGGTATCCAGATCGGCGCGGGCGTCAAGGCCGGCAGCGTCTACCGAATCATGACCCAGGGGTCGCCCAACCTGACGGGCAACCCCTACGACCTGGCCATCGATGGGCGCGGCTATTTTCAGATCACCCTGCCTTCCGGCGACCAAGCCTACACCCGCGCCGGTAACTTCGCCATCAACGGCGAAGGCCAGCTGGTCACCGACGACGGCTATGCGGTCGAACCGGCCATCACCATTCCCCAGGACGCGATCCAGGTCTCCATCTCCAAGGCGGGCCAAGTCCAGGTCATCACCCAGGGCGAGCCCGAGCCCCAGGTGGTCGGCCAGCTGGAGCTCGCCGTCTTCTTCAACGAGGCGGGGCTGGAAGCCATTGGCGACAACCTGCTGCTGGAGACCTCGGCGTCGGGCCCGGCGACCATCGGCACGCCCGGCGAGGCCGGCTTCGGCCAGCTTCTGCAGGGCTATACCGAATCCTCCAACGTCGACGCGGTGTCGGAGATCACCTCCCTGATCGTCGCCCAGCGGGCCTATGAGATGAACTCCAAGGTCATCTCCACCGCCGACGAAATGCTCAGCGTCGCCGCCCAGGTGAAGTCATGATGATCCGGCTGCTCACCCTGATCCTGGCCCTGGTCCTGGCCGCGCCCGCCGTCGCCGCCCCCGTTCAGATGTGGGCCGAGCCGACCGACGAGGACGGCCGCGTCACCCTGGGGGACCTGTTTCCGGATGCGACCGGCGAGCTCGCCGACGTCTTCTTGGCGCGTCGTTCCGGACCTTCGGTGGTTCTGGACGCCGCGATGGTGCAGAGCCGGGCGCGCGCTCACGGCCTGGACTGGGCCAACACCACCGGCCTCAGGCGCATCGTGGTGCGTGGTGGGCCAGCCGGGGCGAACGCCGCGCCGACGTCCGTCGCCCGATCGTCGGCCGCCTCGTCCCGCTCCGGCGGGACGGTCGAGGCCCTGACCTACGCACGCTCATTGCGCGCCGGCGAAGTTGTTCGCCCCGAAGACGTGATGTGGTCCGAGGTGCAGGCCCATCTCGCCGGCCCAGGGGCGGCTCAGGACGCCGAGGCCGTGGTCGGTCAGGCTGCGCGTCGGGGGCTGCGCGCCGGCAGCCTCGTCCAGGACCGCGACCTGACCGCGCCCCAGGTGATCAA
This sequence comes from uncultured Brevundimonas sp., assembly GCA_964542145.1. GTDB lineage: Bacteria > Pseudomonadota > Alphaproteobacteria > Caulobacterales > Caulobacteraceae > Brevundimonas. Next base: position 98 of record CAZITK010000220.1, on the reverse strand, counting down.
GCGCAACGATCGTGTCGAGGTCGCCTTCATCCAGTCCGGCGTGCGCCTGAGCATCACCGGCCTTGCCCTGGCCGACGCCGCGGTCGGCGAAAATTTCC
>CAZITK010000219.1:0-3157 GCA_964542145.1 uncultured Brevundimonas sp. | reverse complement strand
CATGGCGATCTTGGCCACGAGACGAAGGTGCGAGGTGACGAGGCGGTGGGCGCTTTCGGCGTCCTGATGCTCGGACCAGCGCTTGGCGAGCATGAACTCCTCGTCCTTGGTCAGCATCGGAAACTTGCGGATTTCCGTGAGGTAGCGCGACAGTCCCTGTTCCGGCGACATGATCGCGAGCGTCTTGTTGGCCATGAGCCTTGTCCCTCCGTCAACGAGCGGGCTTGGCGGAAACGGCCACGCGCGTGTGCGCCGACTCCTTCGCCCCTCAACCGCACACCTAAGGATCGGTTGCGCCCGTTTTTAGGCGCACTTTGTCACGGCGATGGGCGACCGTGACTTTCCCGCCTCAGGTCGGGCCTGAACCGGCGATGACGGTCCTATAGCAGAGGGTGGGTCTTTTATCAAGACTTAGCAACCGCGCTGGGTACGGATAGGGCCCTGTCAGAGCCCCAGAATGCCGCGATAGGCGGGGTGAACCACGTCGGCGTCGTCCGGGTGCTTCTGCAGATAGTCGGCGAAGAAGGAACAGACGGGCAGCACCTTGAGGTCACGCGCGCGGGCGTCGTCCAACACATGCGCCGCAAGACGTTTGGCGAGACCCCGACCCTCCAGGGCCTGAGGCACCAGAGTCTCGGTGACCATCAGGTTCTCGCCGTGGAGGTTGTAGGCGACCACGGCCTCGGCGCCGTCGATGTCGAGGACATAGCGCTTGCCGTCGGCGTCATCGCGGATGTCGGGATCGGGCATGGCGTCGTTTCAGAGGTCGGCCAGGAGGGCCTGGAGCGTCAGCATATCCTGGGGCGGCGGGGTCTCGAAGCGCAAGGCCTGGCCGGTGATCGGGTGGACGAAGCCGAGAACGGCGGCGTGGAGCGCCTGGCGGGTCAGGCCGGCCTCGGCGACGGCGGCGCGGACGGGCGCGGCCGGGGCGCCGGAGCCATAGACAGGATCGCCCAGCAGGGGCGCGCCCACAGAGGCCATGTGGACGCGGATCTGGTGGGTGCGGCCGGTGTGCAGGGTGCATTCCACGCGCGCGGCAAGAGGCGCGCCGCCGGCGCGGGCGGGTCGGCCGTAGCTGGCCTGGACCCGATAGTCGGTGATCGCCTCGCGCCCGCCGGAGCGGAGCACAGCCATCTTCTTGCGGTCATTCTGGGAGCGGCCCAGGCGCGTTTCGATCCGGCCGGTGGCGGGCGAGGGGACGCCGCGCGTCAGGGCGTTATAGCGGCGCTCGATGTCGTGGCGGCTGAACAGGTCGCTCAGGCCCTGATGGGCGCGGTCGGACTTGGCGGCGACCATGACGCCGGAAGTGTCCTTGTCCAGCCGGTGCACGATGCCGGGCCGCAGCACCCCGCCGATGCCCGACAGGCTGTCGCCGCAGTGGGCGAGCAGGGCGTTGACCAGGGTGCCGGTCTCCGACCCCGGCGCCGGGTGGGCGGCCATGCCGGCGGGCTTGTCGATGACGATCAGGTGGGCGTCCTCGTGAAGGACGGTCAGGGGGAGGGGCTCGGGCCTGGGCTCGGCCGCAACCGGAGCGGGCACGTTGACGGCGTAGGTCCCCGGCCGGACCTTGGCCGATGGTGAAACGGGTGCGCCGTCCGGACCGGTCACCCGGCCCTCGGCAATCAGGGCCTGGAGGCGCGCGCGGGAGATTTCGGGGCGGACGGCGGCGACCGCCTCGGCCAGGACCTTGTCGAGGCGGCCCGAGACGTCGGGACGGAGGGCGACGGCCAGGGTTTCGGCGTCGGGGTCATCTTCACCGAGGGGGTGGGGGTTCATTGGCGGACAGTGAAACCCCTCACCCTTGCGCGCAAGGACGGCGGCTTCGCCGCTGTGCGCTCAAGCCCTCTCCCTTTGGGAGAGGGTGCCTTACGCCGCCTTCTTCTCCAGGGTCTGTTCCCATTGGCCGAGGGAGGCCAGGCCGTTCATTCGGGCGCGGTGGTGGAAGGCGGCCTGGGCCTTGTCGGCGTTCTCGGCCTTGCCGGCCCAGGCGCGCTGGGGCGCGGCCTGCAGGGCGCGGCCGTAGGAGAAGGTCATCTTCCAGGGGAAGCCGCCGATGCGGTTCATGGCGTCCAGGTGCGCCGTGGCCTGTTCGTCGGTCTGGCCGCCCGAGAGATAGGCGATGCCCGGCACGGCGGAGGGAACGGTGGCCTTGAGCGCGGCGATGGTGCGCTGGGCGACTTCATCCGTCGAGGCCTGGCGCACGCTGCCTTTGCCGGAGATGACCATGTTGGGCTTGAGGACCATGCCCTCCAGGGCCACGCGCTGTTCGGCGAGTTCGGAGAAGACGGTCTGGAGCACCCAACGCGTGACCTCGTCGCAGCGGGCGATGTCGTGCGAGCCGTCCATCAGCACCTCGGGCTCGACGATCGGCACGATCTGCTCCTGCTGGCAGATGCGGGCGTAGCGGGCGAGGGCATGGGCGTTGGACTTGACGCAAGCCCAGGTGGGGATTCCGTCCGCGATGTCGATCACCGCGCGCCACTTGGCGAAGCGGGCGCCGCGCTCATAATAGCCCCGTAGCCGCTTGGAGAGGCCGTCCAGGCCCTTGGTCACCGTCTCGCCGGGGAAGCCGGCCATCTTGGTCGCGCCCTTGTCGACCTTGACGCCGGGGATGGAGCCGGCGGCCTTGACGAGGTCGACCAGCGGCGTGCCGTCGGCGGCGTCCTGATACAGGGTCTCCTCGAACAGGATGACGCCCGAGATGTGCTCGCGCATGGTCTGTTCAGAACGGAAAAGGATCTCTCGATAGTCGCGGCGGTTCTGTTCGGTGTTCTCCACCCCGATGGCGTCGAAGCGCTTCTTGATGGTGCCGGTCGATTCGTCGGCGGCCAGGATGCCCTTGCCGGGCGCGACCATGGCCTCGGCCACCGTGTTCAGAGCCGCGAGATTCATTCGAACAGTCCCCTTGAAGTGAACGACGGCCGGCTCTCTAGGCCGGGCGGCGCGGAATGTCACGCCGGAGCCTCCCTCCCCCTCGTGGGGAGGGTGGACGAAGGCGGAGCCTTCGGACGGGTGGGGCTGTTCTCAGGTTCCCCACCCCGGCCGGCAAAGCCGGCCGGTCCCTCCCCACAAGCGGGAGGGAACAGGTTCAGCCGCGCAGCGCCTCGACGCCCGGCAGGAGCTTGCCTTCCTTCCACTCCAGGAAGGCGCCGCCGGC
>CAZITK010000218.1:0-3179 GCA_964542145.1 uncultured Brevundimonas sp. | reverse complement strand
CTGGTCCGCATCGTGCGGCGGGTGGAGGCCCTGGGCGGCTTTTTGGCCACCGACGACGGGGCCAATCTGCTGGCCGGCTACAAGCGCGCCTCCAACATCCTGCGCGCTGAGGCCAAGAAGGGCGAGGTGCCCGAGGGCATGGTCGAGACCGGCCTGCCGGGCCAGCCCGAGGCCGAGACGACCTTGGCCTTTGCCGTCGCCGCCGCCCGTACGGCGGTGGAGGCGGCCCTGGCCCGCGAGGACTTCGCGGCCGCCATGACGGCCCTGGCGGGTCTGCGCGCGCCGGTGGACGCCTTCTTCGAGGAGGTGCTGGTCAATTCCGACGTTCCGGCCGAGCGCGACAACCGCCTGAAGCTGCTGGGCCAGGTCCGCGCGGTGATGGGGCAGGTCGCGGACTTCGGCCAGATCGGCGGCTGAGGCCGTGAGCCGCGAGATCAAGACCCTGTACGTCGCCGAGGCCGAGGACGGCATCCGGCTGGATCGCTGGTTCAATCGGCGCTGGCCGCACGTGTCGCATATCCAGGTGCAGAAGCTGGCGCGGTCGGGGCAGATCCGGGTGGACGGCGGGCGGGTGAAGCCCGAGGCGCGGCTGACGGCCGGGGCCGCCGTGCGGGTGCCCCCGCTGCCGGAGCCGGGCGAGCGGCCGGAGCGGACCAACGAGCTGAGCGATCGGGACATCGCCTATGTCAGAAGCCTGGTGCTGCACGAGGACGAGCTGGTCATCGCCCTGAACAAGCCGGCCGGGCTGGCGGTGCAGGGCGGCACCAAGACCACCAAGCACGTCGACCGGCTGCTGTCGGCCTGGGGCGAGGGGATGGAGCGGCCGCGGCTGGTGCACCGGCTGGACCGCGACACCTCGGGCGTTCTCTTGCTGGGCAAGGGGCCGGAGGCGGCCAAGCGGCTGGCCGGCGCCTTCGCCCGGCGTCAGGCCAGGAAGACCTATTGGGCCATCGTGGCGGGGAATCCGAAGCCCGTGGCCGGCCAGATCGACATGGCCCTGAAGAAGACCGGCATCAACGACTTCGAGATGATGCGGCCGGCGGACCTGAAGGAGCACGGCGCCGAGCCGGCCGAGACCGCCTATATCACCCTGTCGCGGGCGGCGCACCGGGCGGCCTGGATGGGCCTGCGACCCTTCACGGGGCGGACCCACCAGCTGAGAGCGCACATGAGCGTGATCGGTCATCCCATTGTCGGGGATGCGAAATATGGAAACGACGCCTCGCGCGAGCTGTCCGGACCGCTGGGGCTGCAACTCCATGCGCGCCGGATCGAGCTCGACCATCCCGGCGGCGGCAAGCTGGTCGTCGAGGCGCCGCTGGGGGCCTCGATCAAGGCCGGTTTCGACCACTTTGGTTTCGACGAGCATGAAGCCGATCCCGACCCGTTCGCGGGGGTGCGGAGACAGCGATGACCGGCATCCCGCCCCTCGACCCGCATGTCGCGGCCCGCAATGGAATTCGTGAGGCCGCCGTTCGTTCGCGCCGTTTCTGGAAGGATGTGGACGTGCGTCGCGAGGCGGACGGCTGGGCGGTGACGCTGGACGGTCGCATACCCAAGACGCCGGCGGGGGCCAGGGTCGTTCTGCCGACCAAAGCCTCGGCGTTGATGGTGGTCGAGGACTGGGCGTCACAGGGCGAGTTCCTCGATCCTTCGACCATGCCGTGCCAGCGTCTGACCTCCACCGCCATTGACCGCGTCAGCAAGGCGCGGGCGGCGGTGGTTGACGAGATCGCCGCCTACGCGGGTTCCGATGCCCTCTGTTACCTGGTCGAAAGCCCTGACACGCTCGTCAGGCGCCAGGAGGGTCAGTGGCGGCCTTGGCGCGACTGGGCCGCTCGGGAGTTGGGCGTCGGCCTGGAGCCGAGGGTGGGCGTCACCCATCGGGCACAGTCGCCGGACGCCATTGCCCGGGTTGCAGAGCTGGCCTCGGCGCTCGATGATTTCGCCTTGGCCGGCCTCGGCCTGGCCACGCCCTTGTTTGGGTCCGCCGTTCTCGGGCTCGCGCTGCAACGTGGCGCGGGTTCGGGCGGCGCGCTGTTCGATACGTCCCGGCTCGAGGAGGATTTTCAGGAGGAGCGCTGGGGCGTGGACGAAGAAGCCGCCGTACGCACCGCCGCTCGCCGCGCCGAAGCCCAAATGCTGGACCGCTGGTTCCGGGCGCTTGAGGGGTGAGATAACGCCTGCATCCCCGGGGAGGCCAATCGGGGCCCGGGCATTCGCCGAGACACGAATTTTGCTAGGCCGCAGCCACCTCGTCCGCCTTTCGCGCCGCCTTTCTGGCCTCGACGCTGTTCCATATGCGGTCGTGGAGCGTGAAGAACACGGTCTGGACCAGAGGCTCGATAATGCCGATGGCCAGGGCGATGCGAATATCGCCTGTCAGGACGAAGGCCACGCTGACAGCCACGACAAAATGCATGACGCAATAGGTCACAGTCTTCAGCGCGATCTGGCGCAGGTCGCGAGGAAATTCGCGAGGCAGGGCGTGGCTGTGGCCCGCGTGGCCATGGATGCGGCGCTGCTCGGCCATGTCCATGGCCGACAATCGGGCAGTGACGGCCTCTGCGGCCTCCTCGACGCTGGACAGCCTCCGCCGGTGTTCGATCCGGTGCCAGACGCGGTCGTGGATCGAATAAGCCAGGGTCTGGACGATCGGCTCGGCGATGCCGATGGCTAGGGCCATGCGCCAGTCGCGGGTCAGGGCGTAGGCCACCAGCATGGCGACGATCAGGTGCATCACGCCATAGCTGGCGATCTTCAGCGCGAGGCTGCGAAAGGACTGCACCAGGGCCCGGACCATCGGAGGTCACAATGGGGGCGGGGCGGCAAGGTTGCAACGCCGAAGAGGGATTGTCCTGGGCGCGGCCCGGATCGTCACCGCCGCCCTTGCGCCCCGCGCCATGCGCGGCTTATACGCGGCCCGCAAAACGGAGACTCCCCATGGAGATACGCGAAGGGCTGACCTTCGACGATGTTTTGCTCGAACCCGGTCCCTCCGAGATCATGCCCGCCGACGCGGACGTCTCGACCCGGCTGACCCGCGACATCAAACTGAACATACCGCTCCTGTCGTCCGCCATGGATACGGTGACCGAGGGGCGGCTGGCTATCGCCATGGCCCAGGCGGGCGGGCTGGGCGTCATTCACCGCAATCTGACGGTCGAGGAACAGGCCGA
>CAZITK010000217.1:0-3186 GCA_964542145.1 uncultured Brevundimonas sp. | reverse complement strand
GAGGCCTTCGATCTGCTTCAGGCCATGAACACCGGCCACGACGGCTCGATGGGCACGCTCCACGCCAACTCGCCGCGCGAGGCTTTGGCCCGGATGGAGTCCATGATCACCATGGGCGGATATGGCCTGCCGTCCAAGACCATCCGCGAGATGATCGTCGGCTCGGTGGACGTCATCGTCCAGGCTGCGCGCCTGCGCGACGGCTCGCGCCGGATCACCCACATCACAGAGGTGGTGGGGCTGGAAGGCGACGTGATCGTGACCCAGGACCTGTTCGTCTACGAGATCACCGGCGAGGACGAGAACGGCCGCGTGATCGGCCGCCACCGCTCGACCGGCATCGCCCGGCCGCGCTTCTGGGACCGCGCCCGCTACTATGGCCTGGAGCGCGAGCTCGCCGAGGCCCTGGACGCGGCGGAATAGGGGCCGGCATGCTGGAGATTCTCGCCGCCGTCCTGGGCTTCATCGTCATCGCCTCGCTGGGCTTCGTCTTCGTGGGCTCGGGGGATTCCTCGACCCAGGCGCTGAAGCGAGCCCAGACCCTCGGCGCGGCTGCGCCGACCGGGGCCGCCGCCCGCAAGGCGGCCCAGGCGGCTCAGGCCAACACCCCCGAAGCGCGCCGCAAACAGATCCTGCTGCAGCTGAAGGACGCCGACCGGCGCGAGCGCAAGGCTCGACTGACCCTGGCGGCGCGCATCCGCCAGGCCGGCCTTCGCCTCTCTGTCACCGCTTTCTGGATCAGCAGCCTGGTCGCAGGACTGGTGGCGGCCGGCATCGCCATGATCGCCGGCCTGATGCCGCTGCTGGCGCTGGGCGTCGCGCTGATTGTCGGGCTGGGGCTTCCGCGCTGGGTGCTGAGCTTCCTCGGCAAGCGGCGGATGAAGAAGTTCTCGGGAGAATTCGCGAATGCGGTGGATGTGCTGGTCCGCGGCATCAAGTCCGGCCTGCCGGTCCACGAATGTTTCAGGATCATCGCCAGGGAGAGTCCCGCTCCTCTGGGGCCGGAGTTCCAGCGCCTGGTCGAGGGCATCGGGGTGGGCATGACCCTGCAAGAGGCGCTGGAGAAGATGTACGAGCGTATGCCCACGCCCGAGCTCAAGTTCTTCTCCATCGTCATCGCCATCCAGCAGAAGACGGGCGGCAACCTGGCCGAGGCCCTGTCGAACCTGTCCGCCGTGCTGCGCGCACGCAGGATGATGCAGGAGAAGATCAAGGCCCTGTCGTCCGAGGCCACGGCCTCGGCAGGCATCATCGGCTCTCTGCCGCCGGCGGTGATGATCCTCGTCACCGTCACCACCCCGGCCTACATGATGCTGATGTTCACCGACGTGCGCGGCAACTTCATGCTGCTCGTCGCCGGCCTGATGATGGCCACGGGCGTCTTCGTCATGAAGCGCATGATCGCGTTCAAGTTCTGAGGGCCCGGCGATGCTCGACCTCATGACCGTGGTGATGGATCCGGTGAACCTGCTGTCCGCGGGGGTGGCGATCCTGGTCTTCGCCACCATCGTCACCCTGGCCGCCTCGGCCGGCGCGGGCGCCAAGCTGGAAAGCCGGATGAAGGCCGTGGGGGTGCGGCGCGAGGAACTGCGTCGCCGCTCGCGCGCCCAGCTTCACGGCGGTCAGGGGGGCATTCGCCACGCCGACCGGGGCTTCAAGAAGCGGGTCGTGGACCGGCTGAACCTGTCGAAGCTGCTGGAAGACCCCAAGGTCGCCGGACGCATGGCCCAGGCCGGCTTTCGAGGGCCGGGGCCGATCACCACCTTCTACTTCTTCCGCCTGGTGATGCCGTTCGTCTTCGGACTGGTCGTGGCCTTCTACCTGTTCGTGATCAACGACTTCGGCATGCCGCCCATGACCCGTATCACGGCCTCTGTGGCGGCGCTGGTGCTGGGGTATTACGCGCCGAATCTCTTTCTCGAGAACCGCATCGCCAAGCGACGCACCTCGATCATGCAGGCGTTTCCAGACGCCCTGGACCTGTTGCTGATCTGTGTCGAGGCCGGCATGTCGATCGAAGCGGCCATCCAAAAGGTCAGCCAGGAGATCGGCGGCTCCTCGATCGAACTGGCGGAGGAACTGAGCCTGCTATCGGCCGAACTCAGCTATCTGCCCGATCGGCGGATGGCCTATGAGGGTCTGGCCAAGAGGACCAACCATCCGGGGGTCAAGTCGGTCGCGACCGCCATGACCCAGGCCGAGACCTACGGCACGCCGCTGGCATCGGCGCTGAGGGTGATGGCCAAGGAGAACCGTGACCTGCGTCTTTCGGCGGCCGAGAAGAAGGCGGCGGCCTTGCCGGCCAAGCTGACGGTGCCGATGATCATCTTCTTCCTGCCAGTGCTGTTCATCGTCATCCTGACCCCGGCGATCATCAACATCCAGGACACCATGGCCAAGGGCGGCTGATCGTCGTCCGGTTTCGTCACAGGATCGAAACAATGGGAAACCCAGTTTCAGTTTTCCTGGCGCCCGGCCTCGGTTAACCCAGATCGTGGGGCGTCACCCCGTCGTCGCGACGGGACCGGAAACGAGCGGAACTTCCTCTTGCCGCAAGTGAACGATCAGTTCGAACGGACCATCGTCGCGCCCGCGATCTGCGCGGGTGTGGGCGTGCACACGGGCCGTCGCGTGCGTCTGGCGATCCGTTCGGGCGCGCCGGGCTCGGGCATCACCTTCGTGCGCACGGATATCCGCGACCGCGACAACCGCATCCCGGTATCCGGCGAGGCGGTGGTCGATGCGCGCCTGAACACCATGATCGAGAACGAGGCGGGGGTGCGGCTGTCGACCATCGAGCACCTGATGGCCGCCTTCTCCGCCCTGGGCGTGTCCAACGCGGTGGTCGAGGTGAACGGCCCCGAACTGCCGATCCTGGACGGTTCGGCCCTGCCGTTCGTCCAGCTGCTGGACCGCGCTGGATTCCGGGGCCAGGACGCCCTCCAGCGCGTCATCGAGATTCTGGAGCCCGTCCGGGTGGAGGAGGGCGACAAGTCCGCCGCGCTTCTGCCCTGCGACCGCTATGAGATGCGCTTCGAGATCGACTTTCCGACGCCGGTGATCGGCCATCAGGTGGTGGATTTCGTGGTGGACGAGCAGACCTTCCGCGACGAGATCATGTCGGCCCGCACCTTCGGCTTCGCTCATGAGGTCGAGGCCCTGCGCCAGGCCGGTCTGGCGCGCGGC
>CAZITK010000216.1:0-3209 GCA_964542145.1 uncultured Brevundimonas sp. | reverse complement strand
CAAAAAACGGCGCCGTGTCCGCGACACGACGCCGTTTGAAAATGGTGCCCAGAAGAGGACTCGAACCTCCACGGCCTTTCAGCCACTGGCACCTGAAGCCAGCGCGTCTACCAATTCCGCCATCTGGGCCCCGGCCGGTCGGCTCCGTAAAGAGCGTTTCCATCCGGAAGGCGCGGACCCTTAAGGCAGGCGCCTGCGCCGGTCAACGCCCTTTCGCGCCTTGGGCGCGTTGCCCGGGGCGGCAGGCTGTTCTATGGCCAGCAAGCCGGCTGACCGCCGGCGTTGAATTGTCAGGCGAGCAGGTATGATGGCACGGTCCAGTCCTGGGCTTGTGGTGGTGTTCGGCGGTTCCGGCTTCGTCGGAACCCAGGCCGTGCGCGCCCTGACTAGGCGCGGCTGGCGCGTACGGGTGGCTGTTCGCCGGCCTCAGCGGGCCATCGATATCATGCCTATGGGAGACGTCGGCCAAATCCAGCTTTTGCGCTGCGACGTACGCCGCGACGCCGATGTCGAGGCCGCCCTGCGCAATGCAAACGCCGTGATCAATCTGGTGGGCGTGCTGCACGAGACCGGCTCGGCCGACTTCCAGACCATGCATGTCGAGGCCGCCGAGCGGATCGCCAGGGCCGCGGCGAGCGCGGGCATCACCCGTTTCGTGCAAATCTCGGCCATCGGTGCGGATGAAAAGGCCGAGGGCGCCTATGGCCGGTCCAAGGGCCGGGGCGAGGCGGCGGTGCGCGCGGCTATGCCCGGCGCAGTGATCCTGCGACCCTCGATCGTCTTCGGCGCCGACGACAACTTCCTCAACCGTTTCGGCCAGATGGCGGCCGGCTTGCCGGCCTTGCCGCTGATCGGCGGCGGCGAGACGCGATTTCAGCCCGTCTATGTCGGCGACCTTGCCGAGGCGATCGCCCGCGCCACGAGCAAGGCCGAGGTGGAAGGCAAGGCCTTCGAACTGGGCGGCCCCGCGATCTGGACCTTCCGTGAAATTCTCGAGCTGATCTTGCGTGAAACCAATCGACATCCCTTCCTGATCCCTCTGCCCTTTCCCGTGGCGCGCATCCTGGGCCTCTTGGCGGAGCTGCCAGCCAGGATCGGCCTGGCCCCGGCCCTGACGCGTGATCAGGTCGTCATGCTTCAGAGCGACAACATCGTGGGCCAAGACGCGCTAGCACTCGCCGATCTCGACATAGAGCCGACCGGTCTGGAAGCGATCGCCCCGTCCTATCTGTGGCGCTATCGCGCGGGCGGTCAGTTCGCCGAACGGGTTCCGGCCGAGGCGGCCGCAGTCTAATCCGGTCTACCAGTCGGGTCGGATCGACAGCTGAAGCGCGACCATGCTTTCCGAAGCGGATCGCTCCAGCCCCCGCGAAGGCCTCAGGTCGTGAACCTTGTGCTTGCGATAGACGTAGCCGAAAGAGGCCTGGAGATCGCCGCGTCGCCAGGCCACGCCCGCCTGGGCGTCGCCCATATAGGAGCCGCGATCCTGGCTGAGCCCGGCGCGGGCCAGATCGCCCTCGCGAGACCGCACGAAGTTGTAGCCTACCGAACGGCCGTCGCCGGCGGCGAACAGATACCAGCGGCCCCGGTCGCCAAACCGTTCGTAGCCCTCGGGGGCCAGGCCTGACAGCCGCTCTCCGATGTCGATTTGGGCGCCCGCCCGGGGCGTCACTCCGTCAGATCCGACAGCGACGCCTAGGTGCGGCCAGACCGCCAGACGCACCGGTCCCGCATTGACCTCGGGCCCACGCCAGTCGCGGCGATAGTTGAGCCGGTAACGCTCCGGCGCGATGGCCGCCTGATCGCCGGGCGTGAGGTGCAGGGGCGCTCCATCGGCGCGGACGCGGGGTCCTTCGATCTCGAAGGCCAGGCTCGCCGTCGCGTCACCCTCAGCCGACCAGATATCAGCCGTGGCGTAGACCTCTCCGGCCGAGTTCGCGTCCGGCCAGACCGCGCCGGCGAAGCCGGTCAAGTCCTGGCCGCGGTTCTGGAGCTGAAGAGCCACGGCCGGGCCAGCCATCAGCAAAGCCGGCAAGCCAAGCATCACCAACGCTCCAGCCTTCGGAACCCTCACGGCGTTATCCTGCCCTGCCCATCCGTCATCGCCAACGTGATTACGGCTCGAGGAGTTCCGGGGGCCGATCGATGACATGACGAAACCGTAATGAACGCAGCCTCTTGCAGCGGCTCCCGCAATCCTTACGGTCAGCGCGATCTTTTCCGGGGAGACCAATCCAGATGCGTATCTTCACCTTGTGCGCCGTCGCGGCGCTCATGGCGCCCACCCTGCCCGTCGTGGCGATGGCGCAGACCGGCACGCCCGCAGTCGCCGGTCGGGCGGCCGCCGATCCGCTCGCCGCCCAGGCGGCGCCGGTCGCCGACCTGGTTGCCCGCGTCGACATTCCCTACAGCCGCTTCCAGCTGGACAACGGCCTGACCGTGCTGGTGCACGAGGATCGCAAGGCGCCGGTCGTGGCGGTGTCGGTCTGGTACAGCATCGGCTCCAAGGACGAGCCACAGGGCTCCACCGGCTTCGCCCACCTGTTCGAACACCTGATGTTCGGCGGCTCGGAGAATTCGCCGGTCAGCCACATCCAGACCATGAACGCCGCCGGCGCCACCAGCCTGAACGGCACCACCTGGTTCGACCGCACCAACTATTTCCAGACCGTGCCGACCCCGGCCCTGGAATACACCCTGTTCCTGGAAAGCGACCGCATGGGCCACCTGCTGGGCCAGGTCAGCCAGGAGGTGCTCGATCTGCAGCGCGGCGTCGTCCAGAACGAGAAGCGCCAGGGCGACAACCAGCCCTACGGCCTGGTCCAGTACGCGCGCCTCGAGGCGCTGTTCCCCGAGGGCCACCCGTACCGGCACTCCACCATCGGCTCGATGGCCGACCTGGACGCCGCCTCCATGGACGACGTGCGGTCCTGGTTCATCGACAACTACGGGCCCAACAACGCCGTGCTGGTCCTGGCCGGCGACGTGACGGTCGAGCGCGCCCGCGAGCTGGTCGAACGCTACTTCGGCCACATCCCCGCCGGACCGGAGAACATCCCGGCCCAGGCCGACGTCCCCACGCTGGACGCGCCGGTCAGCCAGGTCATGACCGACCGCGTGGCCAATGTTCGCCTCTACCGCAGCTGGGTGGTGCCCGGCCTGCTCGACGAACAGTCGATCCCGCTCGACGTGGCCGCCTCGGTGCTCGG
>CAZITK010000215.1:0-3221 GCA_964542145.1 uncultured Brevundimonas sp. | reverse complement strand
CCGGGCTCGAACTCGGTCTCCACGCCATTGACCTTGGCGACGGGCATCAGCGGGCCTCTTGTCCGTTCAGCGCCACATCCTGGCGGCTCGTCGACCCGTCGGGCAGGGTCTGGATGACGATAATCGTCTGGCCGTCCTGCTCAAAGCGCAGGATCGGGTCCTGGGCGGAATCCATCCACCGCTCCTGGCCGTCGTCGGGTAGCCCGGTCGGCCGCCAGCTGACCACATCGCCCGAAACGCGGCACTCCGCCGTGCGCCGCCCGCCGTCCACCGGGGCCGGCCACGACAGGCTGACGACGCCGTCCGCGACGCCATCGGCGCGCAGGTTCGGCGGCTGCTGCTCATGCACCACCGACAGCACCGCGCGGCACACATCGCGCAGACCGGTCTCGGTCAGTTCGATGGTCGGCTCGCTCTGGGTGATCGGCGCGGGCGCGGCGGCGGGAGCCCCCTCGCCCGCCGGCGCCGCCTCGCGCTCGCCGCAGGCGGCGAGGGTCAGGGCGGCCACCCCTACAATCGCCGTCACCCTCGGGCTTGCCCCGAGGGTCCAGCCGCGCAGGCGGTTGGTGCGGAGCGCCTGGGTGCTCGGATCAAGTCCGAGCAAGACGGCGGAGGGGAAACGACGGCTCATGACCCTACTCCGCCGCGATCGCGTGGCCGGCGAAGTTCGCGCGGGCGTTGCGGTAGTTCGAAATCCGCTCCTCGATCTCGTGGCGGAAATGGCGGATCAGCCCCTGAACGGGCCAGGCGGCGGCGTCGCCGAGCGCGCAGATGGTGTGACCCTCGACCTGACCGGCGACGTCCAGCAAGAGATCGATCTCGGACGGATCAGCCTCGCCGACTGCCATCCGCTCCAGCACCCGCCACATCCAGCCCGTGCCCTCGCGGCACGGCGTGCACTGGCCGCAGCTCTCATGTTTGTAGAAATAGCTGATGCGCGCGATCGCCTTCACCAGGTCGGTCGACTGGTCCATCACGATGACCGCCGCCGTGCCGAGGCCCGAGCGCATCTCACGCAGACTGTCGAAGTCCATCAGCGCGGTCTCGCTCATCTCGCGCGTGATCAGCGGCACCGACGACCCGCCCGGGATCACGGCCTTGAGGTTGTCCCAGCCGCCTCGCACCCCGCCGCAGTGCTCTTCCAGGAGCTGCTTCAGCGGGATCGACATGGCCTCCTCGACATTGCACGGCCGGTTCACGTGGCCTGAGATCGACATGATCTTGGTGCCGGTGTTGTTCGGCCGGCCAAAGCTCGCGAACCATTCCGCGCCGCGGCGCAGAATGGTCCCCACGACCGCGATCGACTCGACGTTGTTCACCGTTGTCGGCATGCCGTACAGGCCCGCGCCCGCCGGGAACGGCGGCTTCAGGCGGGGTTGGCCCTTCTTGCCCTCCAGGCTCTCCAGCAGGGCCGTCTCCTCGCCGCAGATGTAGGCGCCGGCGCCGTGGTGGATGTAGATGTCCAGGTCCCAGCCGTGGACGTTGTCCTTGCCGATCAGCCGGGCCTCATAGGCCTCCTTGACCGCCGCCTCCATCCGCTCGCGCTCGAGGACGTATTCGCCGCGCAGATAGATGTAACAGGCGTGGGCCTGCATGGCGAAACAGGCGATCAGACAGCCTTCCAGCAACAGCTGCGGATCGTGCCGCATGATCTCCCGGTCCTTGCAGGTGCCGGGTTCGGACTCGTCGGCGTTGACCACAAGATAGTGGGGCCGATCTTCCTTCACCTCCTTGGGCATGAAGGACCACTTCAGACCGGTGGAGAAGCCCGCCCCGCCCCGGCCGCGCAGGCCCGAGTTCTTGACGTTGGTGATGATCCAATCGCGGCCCAGCGCCAGCATGTCGCCGGTCGCGTTCCACGCGCCGCGCGTCTTCGCGCCCTCCAGCGTCCAGTCCTGGAGGCCGTACAGGTTGGTGAAGATGCGGTCCTTGTCCTCGAGAATGCCGACCATGGCTTACTCAATCTCCCGAAGGCGGCGGCGGTGGTGTTGGGTGCGCAGGAAGATGGCGTAGATCATCAGCGCCCAGCCGGCGGCCAGCGCGCCATAGCCCAGAGTCTGGGCCAGGCGCACCTCCATGCCGATCTCGGGCGCGCCCCACAGGATCAAGACGCCCAGGATCACCAAGGCAAACCCGGCCAGGCGCTGATTGCGGCCCACGGCCTTCAGCTCGGCGCGATAACGGCGAACGCCCTCATCGGATGAGAAATCCGGGCCGGTCATTTCACCACCCCGCTCACCACCATACCGTCACCCTCGGGCTTGTCCCGAGGGTCCATAAACTCAAGCCTGTCCGAGGCCGCTCGGTGTGTTCCGAGCGTATGGATCCCCGGGACAAGCCCGGGGACGACGGATTGGAACGGAAGCGGAGCCATCACGCTGGCTCCTTCGCGGGGTCGGCGTTCGGCAGCTTCTCAAGCTTCTTGGCGCGGGAACCGTCATACAGGCTCGGATCGGTCAACACCGTAGTCCCGCCCTCAGGCTCGGACGACACCCGCCCGACGCGCGAACCCGGCTTGGGCGCCCCCCCGGCCGCGAAGTCGTCGATGATCCGGGCCATGTCCTGGGCCGTCAGGTCTTCGAAATAGCGATCATTGATCTGGGCCACCGGGGCGTTGGCGCAGGCGCCCACGCACTCGACCTCCTGCCAGGTGAACCGCCCGTCGGCCGACAGCTGGTCCTTGGGCCCGATCTTCTCCTTGCACACGCGCATCAGCTCGCCCGACCCGCGCAGCATGCACGGCGTGGTGCCGCATACCTGGATCAGGGCGGCCGAACCGACGGGCTCCAGTTGGAACATGGTGTAGAAGGTCGCGACCTCCAGAACCCGGATGGTCGGCATGCGCAGCAGGGCCGCGACGGCGCGGATGGCGGGCTCGGACACCCAGCCCTCCTGCTTCTGCACCAGCCACAGGATCGGAATCACCGCCGAGGCTCGGCGGGCCTCGGGGTATTTGGAGATCCACCAGTCGGCCTTGGCGCCGGTGGCGTCGGAAAAGGCGAAACTGTCCGGCTGCTGCTTGGCGAGACGACGAACCGACATCAGACCTCGATCTCCGTGGCTGTATAGCCGCTTCCGAACATTTTCTGCTTTACCGTCAGAACCTTGTGCTCGCCCTCTTTCCTCAAGAGGAAGCAGTGGTGGACATTGTCGCCATAGGGACCGGCGGCCGAATAGCTGACCAGCTCCCAGCCCTTGATCAGTTCATCGCTGAGCGCGCG
>CAZITK010000214.1:0-3298 GCA_964542145.1 uncultured Brevundimonas sp. | reverse complement strand
GCCCGGGGGGCGGAGGGCAAGATCGAGGCGGCCCGATTCGCCCGCGAGCGTCGCATTCCCTATTTCGGCATCTGTTTCGGCATGCAGATGGCGGTGCTGGAGTCGGCGCGGAACCTGGCCGGCTACCCCGAGGCGTCGTCGACCGAGTTCGGCCCGGCCGAGGAGCCGGTCGTCGGCCTGATGACCGAATGGACCCAGGGCAATGAGCGGGTGAAGCGCGAGGCCGGCGGCGACCTGGGCGGCACCATGCGTCTGGGGGCCTATGATTCGACGCTGAAGCCCGGTTCGCGCATCGCCGAGATCTACGGCGCGACCGCCATCTCCGAGCGGCACCGGCACCGTTACGAGGTAAACATCAACTACCGCGAGGCGATCGAGGAGACGGGGCTGATGTTCGCCGGCCTATCCCCCGACGGCGTCCTGCCCGAGACGGTGGAGCGTCCTGACCACCCCTGGTTCATCGGCGTGCAGTATCACCCGGAACTGAAAAGCCGCCCCTTCGCCCCACACCCTCTTTTCGCCAGTTTCATCGAGGCGGCGGTGGTGCAGAGCCGGCTGGTGTGACCCCGGTCACAATTCGCCCCGCTTCAGACGTCGACGCCCCCGCGCTCCATGCTCTGATCGAGCGTGCCTACCGCGGCCAGGCGTCGCGGGCGGGGTGGACCACCGAGGCTGACCTGCTGGCCGGACAGCGCACCAACCTCCAGGAGATCGAGGAAATTCTCGCCGACCCGGCGCGCCGTATCCTCACGGCCCGGCGCGACAATACTTTGGTCGGCTGCGTGCTGATTGCGGCTCGGGGAGGGGGCGTCGGTTATCTCGGCATGCTGTCGGTCGAGCCGACCCTCCAGTCTAAAGGTGTCGGCCGCATGTTGGTCGAAACCGCCGAGCGTATTCTGGCGCTGGATTTCGCAGCCCGCCGCGTCCGCATACAGGTGATTCGCCAACGCGAATCCCTGATCGCCTGGTACGTCCGCCGCGGCTATCGCGCGACCGGTCAGACGGCGCCCTTTCCTTACGGCCAGCCGCGCTTTGGCCATCCGTTGCGCGATGATCTGGCTTTCCTGATCCTGGAGAAGCCGCTGGTTTGATCGGCGCGCCCCTTATGGACGCGTGGGTGAGGAGGAGCTAGGGCTGTCGGGCAGCGCCGGCCGCCAGATCCTCGCCTCGCCAGCATGGGGCCAAGGCTTCGGCCAAGGCGGTCGGCGCACCTTGCAGCGCGACCACGCCAGCTCTCCAGCCGTTGACGGATATCTCCGCCTGGTCCGCGCCCCCGGCCAACAGCATCAGGATCGGCGGCGAGGCGGGCAGTCCGAAATAGATCCCGGTGCGGGGGTCCAGCCTCAAGAGCATCTGAGCCGTGCGGCCGTCGGCGGCGACCGCGAGCGTGACCGAACCACCGAGGCGGTTGTCGGGCCGAATCGCCAATAGCGGGCGACCGTCATGGCAGGACACGCCAATGTCGCGCAACGGCGCCGGCCCCTGGCCGGTCCTGGCTGTTAGGATTCCCGATCCGTCCGGCTGCACGCTCCAGATTTCTGTGATGGATGGCGTGACTGCGGAACCCTCGGCGCGCCGCTGAGCGGGGGCGAAGGTTCGACCGTCCCACTCGAGGATCGCGTTGCACACTTCCGCCCCACTCTGGCCGCAGGTGGAACCATGCATCGTTACCGAGAGCTGAGAGTTGGCCCCGGTTAGAATCTCGAAGTCCTGCACATTGGAGCTCCAGGCCTGGCGATAACCTTGGCCGGACAGGAAGACGCGACGACGCAGCCGGCCGATCCGCAGGTTCCAGCGCTAGCGCTGGCGGGCGGGCAGCTGACCGTCGCGGTGTCCAGGAAATAATCGTCGGCGTCGTCGCCGTCGAAGTCGGCGCGCTGGATGAAACCGTCTCCGAAGTCGCCCCGACCACCGATCTCCCGACAGACATCGGTGAGATCCTGCTGATAAGCTCTGACGGGCGGGGGAAGACTGCCCCCTTCCTGCGCCAAGGCCGTGGGCGTCGCCGCGAAAGCGCCAATCTCCAGGGCGCTGACCATGGGACCCAGTCGCTTCATTGTCACCTTCGAGCGATACGCGAAGCGACCCTAGGTCACGTAACTCGGTTCGACAACGATCGTCTTGAAATGGCCCGTGGCTTCATGCATAAGCCCGCGCTCGCGTGGCGGCCCCGTTCGGGCCGCCGCAATCGTTTTCGCGCCTCGCCCGGCGCCCGACCTTGAGATTGAGACGGACATGGCCGTTCCGAAGCGCAAAACCTCCCCATCACGCCGCAACATGCGCCGCGCGCATGATGCGCTCTCCACCAACGTCTATGTCGAGGACAAGGACACCGGCGAGCTGAAGCGGCCGCACCACATCGATCTGAAGACCGGCACCTATCGCGGGCGTCAGGTCATGACGCCCAGGGAAGACTGAGTTTCTCGTTTCTCTCTCTCTCTCTCTCTCTCTCTCTCCAGCCACGTGAATTTCGGACGGCGCGCGGACCACCGCGCGCCGTCTTTGCGTGGCATGATCCTTCCAGCCTTGGGGCGTGTCGACGCGCCCCCTTCGCCCGGATAGGCGTTGGAAAGCAGTTCGCCGCCCGCTAAACCGCCCGCTCACCCTTCACGACCGGACCCTCCTGCCATGACCGACATCGTCGACATCACCGCCCGCCAGATTCTGGACAGCCGCGGGAATCCGACGGTGGAGGTGGACGTGACCCTGGAGGACGGGGCCTTCGGCCGCGCCGCCGTGCCTTCAGGCGCCTCCACCGGTGCGCACGAGGCGGTCGAGCTGCGCGACGGCGACAAGGAGCGCTGGGGCGGCAAGGGCGTGGAAAAGGCGGTGGACGTCGTCAACGGCGAGATCTTCGACGCCCTGTCGGGCTTCGACGCCGAGGACCAGCGCCGGCTGGACGGCGCCCTGATCGAGCTGGACGGCACCGAGAACAAGTCCCGTCTGGGCGCCAACGCCATCCTGGGCGTGTCCCTGGCCGCCGCCAAGGCCAGCGCCATCTCGGCCGGCCTGCCGCTGTATCGCTATGTCGGCGGCATTTCGGCCCGCATGCTCCCGACCCCGATGATGAACATCATCAACGGCGGCGCCCACGCCGACAATCCGATCGACATCCAGGAGTTCATGATCCTGCCGGTCGGCGCCGACAGCTTCTCCGAAGCCATGCGCATGGGCGCGGAGATCTTCCACGGCCTGAAGAAGGCCCTGAAGGACGCCGGCCACAACACCAACGTCGGCGACGAGGGCGGCTTCGCCCCGAACCTGGCCTCGGCCGAGGACGCGCTGGCCTTCATCGTCA
>CAZITK010000213.1:0-3330 GCA_964542145.1 uncultured Brevundimonas sp. | reverse complement strand
ACATGGCCACCATGCTGGCCTTCATCGTCACCGACGCCGACATCCATCCGAACGTCCTGCGCGCCATGCTGGGACTTCACGTGCGGACGACCTTCAATTCAGTGACGGTGGACGGCGACACCTCGACCAACGACTGCTGTCTGATCTTCGCCACCGGTCAGTCGGGCGCGCCGCGCATCGGCCGCGTCGGCGACCGGCGGCTTAAGGCGTTCTCGGAGGCCTTGGACCGCGTGATGCTCGACCTCGCTCACCAACTGGTCCGCGACGGCGAGGGCGCGAGTAAGTTCGTCAAGGTCGAGGTCACCGGCGCCGCTTCTCCCGCCTCGGCCCGCAAACTGGCCAAGTCGATCGCCGACAGCCCCCTGGTTAAGACCGCCATCGCCGGCGAGGACGCCAATTGGGGCCGGGTCGTCATGGCCGTGGGCAAGACCGAGGAGCCGGTCGATCGTGACCGCCTGGCCATCCGTTTCGGCCCGCATCAGGCCGCCGTCGACGGCGGCCCGGCCCCCGACTACGACGAGGCGAAGATGAGCGCCTACATGAAGCGCCCCGAGATCGACATTTCCGTCGACGTCGGCTCCGGCCGCGCCTCGGCCACCGTCTGGACCTGCGACCTGACCAAGGGCTACGTCGAGATCAACGGCGACTATCGGTCGTGACCGCGCCGGTTGAGAACTCGTTGCGGGATCAGTTCCCGGACATTTTCTTCTTCATCGACCGCGACGAATGCGCTCTGCGCTATTCGCCTCGATTTCGCGAGTTCTCTCTGGCCGCGCGTCCAAACTACGGCGCCACGCAGATCATACGCTTTTGCCCGTTCAGCGGAGCGCCGCTTCCCGAACCATTGCGGGATCGCTTCTTCGATGAGTTGGAGGCGATTGGGCTGACAGACGGCCTCTCCGATATAGAGCGGGCGCCGAATGAGTTTCAATCGGAAGCCTGGTGGATCTCGCGCGGCCTATGACTGAACCCCTCAAAACCGTGCTCGTCGCCGCCTGCGCCCTGATCGACGCCGACGCGCGCGTGCTGATTGCCCAGCGGCCCAAGGGCAAGCAGCTGGCCGGTCTGTGGGAATTCCCGGGCGGAAAGGTCGAACCCGGCGAACGCCCGGAGCAGGCCCTGATCCGCGAGCTCAAGGAAGAGCTCGACATCGACGTCGCCGAGGCCTGCCTGGCGCCCTTCGTTTTCGCCAGCCACGGTTACGATTCATTTCACCTGTTGATGCCACTGTACCTGTGTCGCCGGTGGTCCGGCTTGGTCGCCGCACGCGAACACGCCGCCCTGGCCTGGGTGCGTCCCCACCGCTTGAGGGACTATCCCATGCCGCCCGCCGACGAGCCGCTGGTCGCCTGGTTGTGCGACCTGCTCTGATCGACATCGACCGGGGAGGCCGGCCTGAAGACGTTCCTGACCCGTCTGATCCGCGAAGAAGGCGGCGCCACGGCCATTGAGTACGGCCTGATCTGCGCCCTGATTTTCCTGGTTATCGTCGGTTCGCTGACGCTGTTCGGAAACACCTCCAGCGGCATCTTCAACACCGCCATGAACACGCTGTCTGCGGCCATGGCCGGCGGTTAGATCACGTCCAGGGCCGGAAATGCTTAGACAGCTTCAGCCCCTGCCGCTGATAGTGACCGCCACCCTGTCCATAGAGCCGTTCCGGGCGTTCGGTTAGCGGTTCATAGACCAGCCGTGCGACGGTCTGGCCGTGCTCAAGCAGGAAGGGCGTGTCGTGCGTGCGGACCTCAAGCACCCCGCGTGATCCGGCTCCGTGCGCCTCGTCGGTGCCGAAACCCGGATCGAAGAAGCCGGCGTAATGCACGCGGAATTCTCCAACCGATGGGTCGATAGGCGTCATCTCTGCGGCCTGGAGCACGGGAATCTCTACCGCCTCGGAGGAGGCCAGGATGTAGAATTCGCCGGGGTCCAGCAGCAACTCGCCCCGGTGCGCCTCCAGCGGCTCCCAATAGGCGCGCGGCTCATGCCCGTCGATCCTGTCCAGATCGATCACCCCGGCGTGGCGGCGACCCCGGAAGCCGACGACGCCCTCGCCCAGCTCCACGCCGACACTGCGGGTCTCCAGCCGAGGCGGCTCGCCTGCCTTGAGACGCAGCTGGTTCAGCCTGGTGCCCGGCCTCACCAGGATGGAGAAGGTCTGGGGCGCGATTTCCAAATAGAGCGGGCCTTCATAGCCGCCGGCCACGTCATCGAAGGCGTCGCCCTGGTCGGTCAAAAGACGCACAAAGACATCGATCCGGCCGGTGGAGCTCTTGGGATTGGCGCGCGCACTCAGGCCCGGCGGCAGCTTCAGTCGTTCCTGAAGCTTAGCGATATAAACGCAGCCCTTCTCCAGCACTGCCCCGCCCGAGAGGTCCAGTCGATGCATCGCCACGTCGGCGATCCGCTCCTCGACCCGGCGCCGCCCCGGCAAGAACGAGGCGCGCACTCGCCAGGCCTCGTCGCCCAGCCTCAGATCGAGACTGGCGGGCTGGACCTGATCCATGTCGAAGGGCGCAGCCGAGGCGATGGCGCCCGTGGCGATCAGGGCCTCGATGGATTGGCAGGGCAGAATGCCGACGGGAGAAGCGATCATTGCGCCTGAATACACCTACGGCCGCCGGAGACCATAGCAGGGAGGTGACGGCGGCTGCCGGGGCGGCTAGAGCATCCGGCCCATGACCGACCTAGCCCAACTCGAACTCGATCTCATCCAGGCCCTCGGCCGGACCGCGACCACCGCCGAGGTCGAGGCCCTGCGCGTGCAGGCTATGGGCAAGACCGGGACCATTTCCGGCCTGCTCAAGGGCATGGGGTCCATGAGCCCGGACGAAAGGCGCGAGAAGGGGCCGATGATCAATGGCCTGCGCGACCGAGTCGCAGCGGCGCTCGCCGCCCGCAAGGCCGAACTCGAAGCCGCCGAGCTGGAGGCGAGACTCCAAGCGGAGCGCATCGACCTGACCCTGCCCGCACCGCCGCGCCGTCGGGGATCGGTCCATCCGACCATGCAAGTCATGGACGAGATGGTCGCCTTGTTCGCCGAGATGGGCTTCTTGGTCGCCGAGGGGCCGGACATCGAAGACGACTTTCACAATTTCACGGCGCTAAACTTCCCGCCCAAACACCCGGCGCGGGAAATGCACGACACCTTCTTCCTGAAACCCGATCCGGAAACTGGCGAGCGCAAGGTGCTGCGCACCCACACCTCACCGGTGCAGATCCGCGCCATGCGGGCGGGCGAAAAGGCGCCGGCCCCCTGGATCGCGTCGGGCCAGGAGCCGCCGATCCGCATCATCGCGCCTGGCCGCACCTTCCGAAAGGATTCCGACGCCA
>CAZITK010000212.1:0-3346 GCA_964542145.1 uncultured Brevundimonas sp. | reverse complement strand
CAGCCGGGCGAGCGCCTGGCTGAGGAAGGGCGTCACCAGCGGATGACGGTACCAGCCGCTGATAAGGATGATGTCGCCCGGCTGGCCGCTCTCGAATCGCAGTCCGGTGTCGTCGAATTCACCGTCGTTTACGGGATCTGGGGGGTTCGCGCCGGTGAACCGGGGCAGTACCCTGACATCGAGATCGAGCCGGGCGTCGCAGTTGTTGGCGAAGATGCTCATCCGCCCGCACACTTCGTCCTTGAACTGCGCGCGTGTCATGCCGGCGGACTGGGCCTGGCCGGTGCGGACCAGGCGACCTGATTCGGCGACCGCATTCTCCAGGCTGGTATCGACGACAAAGACCAGGCCCAGCTCCAGGATGGCGAACATCATGAAAAAGAACGGCAGGGCGATGAGAGCGAATTCGACGGCGGTCGCGCCCTCGCGGACCCTGCGCCAGCGGGCCGAGTATCCAGGACGGCGTCGCAGCCGAATTCGCATGGCGCTTGTTGCCTCTTAAGGGGTGGCGGACGGGCCGGCGTCGCCGGCACGCACGGTCGGGGCGCAGCTTGCTCCGCAAGCCATCTCGGTCACCTGGCCGCCGCGCCACACCCGAACCTGACCGCTCTGGGCTGGAGACACCACAACGGCGCTCTGGAACAGTGTGCGGCCGATGGCGTCCACGGCGACCACCTCGGTCACGCCATAACCGCGGCCGGTGATGAACAGCGTGCTGGCGTCGACCACCGTCACATCGGCGATATTGGGATTGCCGACGACCACCGAGCTGGCGGCGCCACGCAGCTGGACTCGGGTCGCGCCGTCCAGCTCGACGTTCACGGGTCGGGCGGCCTGGGCCAGGGCCGGAGCGGCGGCGAGGGCGGAGGTGACGGCGACAAGGGCGAGGAGACGACGCATGGCGAGTTCCCAATTGGCGCACGCATGGCGCCCTGATGGCGCGATTGTCGGCCCGAACCCTCAAGAAAGTCTGAAATCGACACAGGCGGGGAACCGCCTGTCTCGGCTCGACCCGTTGGTGTGGCATCGTCAGTATCGCTAGATCGACGCCGCGCCGCGTAGTCAGAGGGAATCGCCATGAACGCCAACGGGTTCGCTGTCGCGGCCATCGTCCTGGGCGGCGCCCTGACCGCCTTGCAGGGACCGACCAACGCGCGGCTGGCGGGGGCGTTGAACTCTCCGGTCAACGCGGCGTTCGTGTCCTTCCTCGTCGGAGGGGTGGCCCTGCTGCTGGTCGCCACCGTTTTACAGGCCAAGCCCGACATGGCGGCGACGCGGGCCTTGCCCTGGCACAGCTGGATCGGGGGGCTGTACGGCGCGGTGTTCGTGGCCGCCGCCGCCTTCGCCACGCCGCGCCTGGGCGTCGCCTCGACCATCGTGCTGATGGTGGCGGGCCAGATGGCGCTCAGCCTGGTTCTGGACCACTTCGGCTTCATGGGCGTGCCGCGCCAGCCGGTGGACCTGGGCCGCGTCGCGGGGGTGGCGCTGATCGTCTGCGGCGTCCTGCTGATCCGCAGGCCGTAGGCGCGACCAACAGGCGGGCTGACTTGGCGGCCTGAGCCTTGCTATAGCCGTCCCCTCCCCTTCGCGAGGCGCATCCAGTGGTCTTTCCTGATTTCGACCCGATCCTCATCAGCATCGGCCCCATTCCGGTCCGCTGGTACGCCCTTGCCTATGTGGTCGGCATCCTTCTGGGCTGGCGCTACGCCTCCCTGCTGGCCGAGAAGACGCGGCTGTGGACGCCGAACCGGCCGCCGCTGGACAAGGACGGCGTTGCGGACCTGGCGGCGTGGATCATCCTGGGCATCATCCTGGGCGGCCGGCTGGGGTTCGCCCTGTTCTACAATCCCTCGCTCTATGCCCAGCTCTTCACGGGAGACAGCCTGGGCGAGCGACTGGAACTGCTGCAGATCTGGACCGGCGGCATGTCCTTCCACGGCGGCCTGCTCGGCGTCACCGTCGCCATCATCCTGTTCGCCCGATCCAAGGGCGCGAACCTGCTCAGCGTCGGCGACATGATCGCGCCCGTGGTCCCCATCGGCCTGTTCACCGGGCGGCTGGCCAATTTCATCAATGGCGAGCTGTGGGGACGGCCGACCGACGTGCCGTGGGCGGTGCGGTTCTGCAACGACCGCATCCGCGAGACCTTCGGCTTCTGCCCCGCGGGCGACATCCCTCGCCACCCCTCCCAGCTCTATGAGGCGGGGCTGGAAGGCCTGCTGCTGTTCGTGGTGCTGGCTGTTGCGGTGTTCAAGCTCGGCTTTCTCAAGCGCCCCGGCCTGGTCACCGGCATGTTCCTGGTCGGCTATGGTCTCAGCCGCGCCATGCTGGAGACGGTGCGCGAGCCGGACGCCGGCATGCCCGACTTCGCCCTGGGCCTGACCATGGGGATGATGCTGTCGATCCCGATGATCCTGGCCGGCGCCTTCCTCATCTGGCGCGCCGCCAGCCGTCCGCCGCACGTGGCGCCCGAGCCGGTCGAGCCCGCCGGCAAGTGAGCCTCGCCGACCGTCTGAAACGCGAGATCGCCCTCACCGGGCCGATGAGCGTGGCCGACTATGTCACGCGCTGCCTGCACGACCCTCAGGCCGGCTATTACGCCACCCGGCCCCGCATTGGCGGCGGCGGCGACTTCATCACCGCGCCGCTGGTCAGCCAGATGTTCGGCGAACTGATCGGCCTGTGGGCGGTCGAGGTCTGGACCCGGCTGGGCGCGCCGGACCGCCTGACCCTGGTCGAGGTCGGCCCCGGCGACGGGACGCTGATGTCCGACATGCTGCGCGCCGCCCGCCTGGCCCCCGACTTTCTCCAGGCGCTCGATCTGGTGCTGATCGAGCCCAGCCCGCCGCTCCGCGCCGCCCAGGAACGCGCCTTGGCCGAGGGCGACGTGACGCCCCGCTGGGTCTCGGGCCTGGACGACATCGCGACCGACGCCCCGGTGATCCTGGTCGCCAACGAGGTGCTGGACTGCCTGCCCGCGCGCCAGTTCGTCCGCACCGAGGGCGGCTGGATGGAGCGCCGCGTGGGCCTCAGCGACGACGGCGGCCTGACGCTCGGCCTCGCCCCTATCACCGGCCCTTTCGCCAAGCCGGACTACGCCGTCGAGCCCGGCCAGGTGGTCGAGGTCTCCGACGCCCAGGCCGCCTTCGGCGCCGCCCTGGGCCGCCTCCTGGCCCGAACCACCGGCGCGGCCCTGCTGATCGACTACGGCCGCGACCGCCCCGGCCCCGGCGACACCCTCCAGGCCGTGCGCGGCCATACGAAGGAAGGCCCGCTCGACCACCCCGGCGAGGCCGACCTGACCCAATGGGCCGACTTCCCCACCGTGCTCGAGGCCGCCGTCCGC
>CAZITK010000211.1:0-3347 GCA_964542145.1 uncultured Brevundimonas sp. | reverse complement strand
GAACAGGATCTTGGGATCGTTGGCCAGGGCGCGGGCGATGGCGACGCGCTGCTTCTCGCCGCCAGACAGAGCAGACGGCCTTTGGTGCAGACGGTGACCGAGGCCGACCTCTTCGAGGGCCTGGGTGGCGCGCTTCCTGGCCTTGTCCTTGGGCAGGCCCTGATATTTCAACACCGTCTCGACCTGCTGCAGGGCGGTCAGGGCCGGGAACAGATTGAAGCCTTGGAAGATGAAGCCGCAATGGTCCAAGCGGAACCTGTCGATCCGACGGGGGGACAGCTTCCACAGATGATCGACGTCCAGCGCGTCGACCTGACCCTTATCGGGGCGCAGCAATCCGGACAGGGCGGCGATCAGGGTGGACTTACCCGAGCCTGATGGTCCCATGACCATGGTCAGGTCGCCGTGGCGCGCATCGAAATCGACGCCCTTCAGGACCTCCACGAACCCGCGACCGCTCTTGAAGCGCTTGACCAGACCCTTGGCCTCGATGGCGAAGTCGCCGTGGGCGCCGTGAGCGCTGGTGTGACGGCTCATCGCAGCAGGTCCGCAGGCTGGCTCTTGCTCAACACGCCGAGCGACATCATGCCCGAGACCACGGCGATCCCGATCAACCCGCCGCCGACGACGATCAGCAAGAAGGGAGGCAGGGCGATGAGTATCCCGTTGGCCATCGCAAACAAGGACAGCAGCCAGGTCGCGACGATGGCGGCCGCCACCCCGACCACGCCGACCCAGAAGCTGAGTTCCAGCACGATGCGGCGCAGGCTTCCCATGCCGACGCCCAGCGCCCTGAGTGAGGCGAATTCCTTGATGTTGGCCATGATCGCTCCCCGAAGTGTCTGCCAGGTAATCGCGACGCCGATAATGATGCCGACGATCGCGACGCCGCCGAGGATGATGACCAAAGGGCCTTCCTCGAACATGGCGCTCTGATTGGCCTCGGCCAGTTCAGCGCGGGTCCAGGCGCGCCATTGACCATTGCCCTGGGCGTTCAGTTGAGCGGCCACGCTTTCGGCCCGGGCGGAATCCTGAAGCTTGACCATCAGCGGGCCGACGCGCGGGCTTGAGTCGCTGGTCTGACCCAACATCCTCAGACTGTCGCGCGACATCACAATGGTCGGCTGCATCATGTTGGGGTACCCGCGGATGACACCCACGACGGTGACCGTGCGTCCGTTGAACAGCGCCCGATCGCCCAGCTGGACGCCCAGGGTTCGGAGCGCCGTCTCGTCAACAGCGATGGTGTAGGGCTGGCGCAGAGCCTCAACCAGTTCCTGCGAATAGTCGACCGGAATGGTCACGGCGCCGGGCGTCGTGTCGATGACATTGACCATCACCTGGCGCTGACGCGGGGCGCCCATCTTGGCGCGATCGGCGGCCGATTGGGTGACATCCACATTGCGAATGTTCTGGAACGAGCCGCCTGAAATCGCCAGGGGCCTGACCTCAACCACATCGGGGTTGTTGTGCACCAGGGGAATGTAGCGACGGGGCATGCCCATCGGACCGCCGAAGAGGGCCGTGGCGCCGGGCTGCAAGACGATCACATCGGCGCTGGAGCGTTCGATGGCGGCGGTGAAGCCGCGCCCGATGCCGATGAACACGCCCGTCATGGCCAGCACCAGCAGCCCCGACAGGGCGAGCGCCATCACGGCCGCCATGTAGCGGCGCCATTCGTAGAGAAGCGTGGCGAGAGCCAAGGACATGTAAAGCGGAACCCCTTGAGTACCCCGTCTGTCTGGGGGAAGAGGGGACGCCAGGCCAAGTTAAATCGAGGTAAGGCGAGAACCCCGGTTTCAAATTTTTCGGAACACCAGGCTCAGATTGTTCGCCGGCATGGCGTGTCGGGCTTCGAAGGTCAGGCCGTTATGGCGCGCCTGGGCCTTAACCTCGTCTATGTCACGCAGGCCCCAGTGCGGATCGCGCGCCTTCAACCCGTCATCGAACCTGGCGTTGGAAGGCGCCAAGGACGCGTTCGCCTCCTTATAAGGACCGTAGAGGAAGAGGACCCCGCCCGGCTTCAGCACCACCGCCGCGCCCATCATCAGACCTTCGGTCGCGCTCCACGGGCTGATGTGGACCAGGTTGATGGCCACGACCATGTCGTAGGGCCCGTCGAATGGCGGGCGCGGCCAGGTGGCCGGGATCGCCGCATCCACGTCCAGCGGTGGCAACAGTTCGGGCGGCCCCTCCGCCTCGCGCCAGGCTGCGATACTGCGTCGAGCCTCCGGATCGGGATCCGTGGGCCGCCACTTCACATTCCGCAACACCCGCGAGAAGATCACGGCGTGCTCGCCCGAGCCGGAGGCGATCTCCAGCACCTCGTCGCCCGACCTTAAAAGGGGCCCAAGCACGTTCAGGATCGGTTCGGCATTGCGGCCCACGGAGGGCGACGAAAAGGCTCCGGTGGGCATAGCAGGCAGGTCGGTCATGCAACTTGACTTAGGGCCATGGCGCTTGAAACGCGACCAAATTTGCTCCCCCATGGAGGTGGGGAGGGGGTAGCATGCACGAAACGTGCGCCGGTTGACGCGAAGTCTCCGACGGGGCTTTCTCCGCCCCCTGTTACAGTGCGTGATCCTGCGGGGCACGCTGACACGGGACCGATCAAGAGTCCCGGTCCGACAATTTCGGGAGACGGGCGTGACGTCATCAATGAATATTCCTGGCCTGGATCAGGCTCCGACCACCCATGCGAGCCTCAGGGCCTGGGTGGCCGAGATCGCCGCCCTGACCCGCCCGGCGCGGGTTCACTGGTGCGACGGGTCGGAGGCCGAGCGTGACGCCATCGCCGCCGAACTGGTGGCGCGCGGCACCCTGATCGCACTGGACCCCGAGAAGAAGCCAGGCAGCTATTACGCCGCGTCGGACCCGGGCGACGTCGCCCGGGTCGAGAGCCGCACCTTCATCTGTTCCGAAGACCAGGCCGACGCCGGCCCGACCAACAACTGGGCCGATCCGGTCGAGATGCGCGAGCGCCTGGGCGGGCTATTCGACGGCTGCATGGCCGGTCGCACAATGTATGTCGTGCCCTTCTCCATGGGGCCCATAGGATCGCCGATCAGCGCGCTGGGCGTCGAACTGACCGATTCGGGCTATGTCGCCCTGTCCATGGGCGTGATGACCCGCATGGGCGCCCCGGCCCTGGAAGCCCTGGGCGCGGACGGGGTGTTCGTGCCCTGCATCCACACCCTGGGCGCCCCCCTGGCCGAGGGTCAGGCCGATGTCCCCTGGCCCTGCAATCCCGACAAGTGGATCGTTCATTTCCCCGAGAGCCGCGAGATCTGGTCCTACGGCTCGGGCTACGGCGGCAACGCCCTGCTTGGCAAGAAGTGCTATGCGCT
>CAZITK010000210.1:0-3360 GCA_964542145.1 uncultured Brevundimonas sp. | reverse complement strand
CCGAGGTGCTGGTCGGCCATCTGGAGCGGGTCGCCGACAGGGAGGGGATGAAGGTCGAGGACGAGGCGCTGGCCCTGATCGCCCGGGCGGCCGAGGGCTCGGTGCGCGACGGCCTCAGCCTGCTCGACCAGGCCCTGGTCCAGGGCGAGCGCGGCGCGGTGGTCAAGGCCGAGGTGGTGCGCGACATGCTGGGCCTGGCCGACCGCAGTCAGACCATCGCCCTGTTCGAGACCATCATGGCCGGCAAGACGCCCCAGGCGCTGGAGGCCTTCCGCACGCTCTACGGCTACGGCGCCGATCCGGTGCAGGTGGTGGGCGACCTGCTTGAGCACTGCCATGCCGCCTCGGTGGCCAAGATGCTGGGGCCTCAGGCGACCCGCCTGCCCAATGATCAGGCCCAGACCCTTGCCGGCCTCGGCGCGGCCCTGTCGGCGGGGACGCTGTCGCGGGCCTGGTCGATGCTGCTCAAGGCGCATGAGGAGGTCCGGCGGGCTCCCAGTCCGGCCGACGCGGTCGAAATGGCCATCGTCCGCCTGGCCTACGCCGCCGACCTGCCCGGCCCGGAGGAGGCTCTGAAGGCGCTCAGAGATGGAGAGACGCCGGGCGGCGGCGCGGCTCCTCGAAGCTCTCCGTCGGGCGGGGGGGGCGGGGGCGCCAGCGCTCAGCTCGCCGCGCGACCGGCGGCGGCGCCCAGCCTGCCCGACCCCCAGACCTTCGAGGCCACCGTCGCCCTGATCGGCGAGAAACGCGAAATCACCCTGCAGCTGGATGTGCAGCGGTTCGTCAAGCCGGTGTCCTTCAAGCCCGGCGCCATTGTCTATGAGAGCGGGCCCGGCGCGCCCAACGATCTGGCCCGGCGGCTGGCCTCGCGGCTCAAGGAGTGGACCGGCCGCACCTGGCTGATCGCGGCCAATGGTCAGGGCGGCGGCGAGACCCTGATCGAACAGGAAAAAACAGCTCGCAGGGCCGAGCGCGAGGCGGTGGAGGCCGACACCTTCGTGCGTGCCGTTCTGGCGGCCTTTCCGGGAGCCGAGATCGGAGAGATCCGCTCGGCCGGACCCGTCGTCGAACTGCCGCCCATCCCGGACGAGGGCGAGGCTGACGAGGACTGAGATGCACGACGGAACCGTCATTGATGAACCGCGCTTCATCGGACCGCCGGAATATGGTCAGGCTGGCGTCATCGCCTTGCCCGACCGTCGCTCCATGACAGCGGCATCAACAATCCCGAACGGGAGAAGACCATGACCCTTTCACGCCGCCAGTTGGGCTTTGGCGTCGCGGCCATCGGCCTGACTGGCCTTCTGTCCTCGCCCGTGCTTGCGCAGGAGCTCAGCACCGAAGACCGCGCCCTGGTCGACCGCGCCTCCAGATATCTTCAAGGCTTGACCTCAGCCCAGGGGACCTTCACCGAAACCGCCCCCGGCGGCCAGGTGCATCGCGGCCGCTTCTGGCTGCAGCGGCCAGGCCGCATGCGCTTCGAGTACACTGCCCCTCAAGGGCTGCTGGTCGTATCGGACGGCAACAACGTCAGCCGCTATGACCCGCGCATCAACACCTTTCGCCAGGCGCCGCTCAGTCAGACGCCGTTGTCCACCTTCCTGTCGCGCAATGTACGATTGGCCGAAGATGTGCGCGTCGATCGGGTGACACGCTCGCGTGACGGAGCCTTCGCCATTGTCGCCCGGGACCGTCGCCGTCCCAACGAAGGTTCGGCCATCCTGGCGTTCGCGGGATCGCCGCTGAGGCTGCAAGAGTGGACGATCATCGACCCCCAGGGCCAGCGCACCCGAGTTCAGCTGAACACGCTTGAGCCCGCGTCGGGCCTGGCGGCCAATCTGTTCGTGCTCCGCGATCCGACCCGCCGCCCGGGTCGGAACTGAGCCGACGGCCGCGCCCGAGTTCCAGTGGCTGGTCTCGCATTGACCTTTTTCGTCAGGCGTGACAGTTTGAGCACAGGGCGACGGCGGTCGCCCTCCGTTCCGGATGTCATCCCCTCCCGGCGCGGCGTGAGAGAGACACACTACAGCGGCGCCCGGTCCTCGGATCGGGCGCTTTTTTTATGGGTGAGCGGTCGTGCTATCGCGGAGCATGACCCTCAGAATCGCTACCTGGAACATCAATTCGGTACGGCTGCGCGCCGATCAGGTCGCCCGTTTCGTGGCCGAACGCGCGCCCGACGTCATCTGCCTGCAGGAAATCAAGTGCCGCACCGGTGAGTTCCCGGAACAGGCTTTCCGCGACATGGGTCTGCCGCATCTCAAGGTGATGGGCCAGAAGGGCTGGCACGGCGTGGCCATCGCCTCGCGCCATCCCATCGAGGACGCCCCCGACCTGGCCGCCTGCCGCGAGGGTCACGCCCGCTGCGTCTCAGGAACCATCAAGGGCGTTGAGGTCCAGAATTTTTACATCCCGGCCGGCGGCGACGTGGCCGACCGGACCCTGAACCCCAAGTTCGATCACAAGCTGGAATTCTACGAGCGCCTGACGCGCCAGTTCGCCACGCGCGATCCGTCACGGCCGCTGCTGCTGGCCGGGGACTTCAATATCGCCCCGGGCGAGCATGACGTCTGGAACCACCGGCATATGTCGAAGATCGTCAGCCACACGCCGATCGAGGTTGAGGCGATGCGCGCGCTTCAGGCCTCGCTCGGCTTCGTGGACGTCGTGCGAGAGGCGATCCCCGAGCCCGAGAAGCTGTTTTCCTGGTGGAGCTATCGGGCGCTCGACTTCCGCAAATCCAACCGGGGTCTTCGGCTCGACCACCTGTGGGCCTCGCCGGGCCTCCACCCCGCCGTCGCGCCCCGCACAGCGCGGGTCCACGACGATGTGCGCGAATGGGACCGGCCCTCCGACCACGCCCCGGTCACGGTGGACCTCGCCGTCGGCTGATCAGCAGAGGCCCAATCAGCAGCGGCCCGACGCGCCGCACTGGATGCCTTCACCGGCGGCCTGAACGTCCTGACCGACGCCGCGGACGGTGTTGCAGGCCGAAACCACGAGAGCGGCGGCGCACGCCGCCAGAACCAGAACCTTGCGCATGATCGTCTCCTGAAGCGGCGCGAATGACGCCGCTAATACGGTTAAGCTTGACGTTGGTTGCAGCGACTTGATGGCAAGCGACCCCGCAGGTTGCTAGATCGGGTCCATGAGCAAGACGCCCCAGCCTGACAACACCGCCGCCCGCCGCCTGGTCGAGACCCTGGTGATGAACGGCATCGACACCGTGTTCTGCGTGCCGGGCGAGAGCTATCTGGCCGTGCTGGACGCCCTGGCCGATGTGAGGGACAAGATCCGCGTCATCACCTGCCGGCACGAGGCGGGCGCCGCCAACATGGCCGAGGCCTATGGCAAGCTGAC
>CAZITK010000209.1:0-3371 GCA_964542145.1 uncultured Brevundimonas sp. | reverse complement strand
CCGGCCTGGACCGGCGGCAACCAGCACCTGATGGACCGCGGCGGCCGCGTCTCGCGCTTCAACAACAAGTTCGGCGGCTTCATCAAGAAGTAAGCCGGTCGCGCATCACGCGACCCTGACGACACAGCGAAGCGCCGGCCTTCGGGCCGGCGCTTTCTGTTTACCCGAAACGTCGGTAATCTGGCTCGCGTTCGAACTCCGAAAGTTCCGGGGCGCGACGCCGGCGACGGCGAAGGAAGGCTTGGGTTTGCGATGAACAGACGGCAATTGGGACTCGGAGCGGCCGCCGCCGCCCTGGCCTTCAGTGCGCATGCCCAGGAAGGCCCTCAGCCCTATGCGTCCGGCGGCCCGCGCCCCATGCCGCTTCCGCCGCGCGATCCGGCGGCCATCGCCTTCTACGAAGCCTTCAACAGCCAGATCGGCCGGGTGGACGAGAGCGTACGCGCCGACGTCCAGACCTTCTACGAACTGAACGGTTGGCGGCCGGTCTGGGACCGGACTCAGCTGCGCGCCCTCAACGCCGTCGCCGCCCGCAGCGAGCGCCACGCCCTGCGCGGTCATGATTATTTCGACTTCATCGGCCTGGCGGCCGATCCGCGCACGGCCGAAATCCGAACCACGGCCGCCGCCCTCAACTACGCCCGAGTGCTCGCCGAGGGCCAGGTCCGTCCCGAGAGCGTCGAGGACCTGTGGGAGATGCAGAAGAACCGGGTCGACCTGCCCGGCGGCCTGCATCAGGCGCTGCGCGGCAACGCCCTGCTGGACTGGATGGAGGCGCTGGCCCCCACCGACATCGGCTACACGAATCTCTCGGCCGGCTATGTTCGCTATCGTCGCCTGATCGCCGAGACCGGCGGCTGGCCGGCTTTCCGCTCAGGACCGACTTTGGACCCCGGAACCAGCGACGGCCGTGTGCCCGTTCTGGCGGCCCGCCTGGTCGCTGAAGGCGATCTGGACCGCGGCGTGGCCGAGACGCTGACCGGCTCTCGCTACGGCCCGGAACTGGTCGACGCCGTGAAGGGCTTCCAGACCCGCCACGGCCTAGGCGCGGATGGCCGTATCGGCCCGGCGACCCAGCGCTCGCTCTCGGCCTCAGCCGAGGACCGTGCCCGACAGATCGCCCTCAACCTGGAGCGCCGCCGCTGGCTCAAGCGCGAGGTCGCGCCCGAACGGATTGAGGTCAACACCGCGGCCGCCATCATGGTCTATTGGAAGGACGGGCGCCCGATTCATTCCAACCGCGTGGTGGTCGGCACCCCCAACGCCCAGACCCCCAGCCTGGAAAAGCCGTTCGCCTCGGTGGTGGCCAATCCGCCCTGGTACGTCCCCGCCGGCATCGCCCGGCGCGAGATCCTGCCGCGCGGCCCCGCCTATCTCGCCAGCCAGAACATGTACGTAACCGACGGCGGCATGGTGATCCAACGCGCCGGGCCGAATGCGGCGCTCGGCTTCGTCAAGTTCGAGCTGCAGGACAGCCACGCCATCTTCCTGCACGATACCCCGTCCAAGGCCGCCTTCAACAACGCCTTCCGTCACCGGTCGCACGGCTGCGTTCGTGTGCAGAACGCCATCGAGTTCGCCCGGCTGATGCTATCGCCGGCGCCCGACAAGCTGGAGCAGTTCGACAATGCTCTGGCCTCGCGCCGCACCACGCGCGTGACCACCGGCGGACGCGAGATCGGGGTCAGGCTGCTCTATTGGACGGCTTTTGTGGACGGTCAGGGCCGGGTCGCCTTCCGTGAGGATGTCTATAAGCGCGACGCCCGCCTGGCCCAGGCCATGGGCATCGACGTCGACCTGCCGGCTCCGATCGACGACGGCCGCGCCGACCCCGACGACGTCGGGCCGTAGGGCGGCGCATAGCCGCCAATGGGGACACCGACTATCACGCGACAGGCGCGTGAGCAGAGGCCGCCCTACTCGCCCTCGGTCGCCTCGAGCTTGGCGCGGGCTTCGTCCTGGGGACGGACCAACTGCCTGAACAGCAGCTTGTCGATGCGACGGTCGTCCATGTCGATGATCTCGACCTCGAAGCGGCCGAGCTGGAGAACTTCGCCCTCGTCGGGCACGCGCGACAACTGATGAAGCACCAGGCCGGCGATAGTGTGGAAGCTCTCGTTCTCACCAAAATCCTCGGCCAGTTCGTCGGCCAGTTCGTCCAGGTCAGTCTGGCCGTCCACGAGCCACGATCCATCCTCACGCTGGCGAATATGTGCCTCGACATTATCGTGGCCTTCGTCGAAATCGCCGGCGATCATCTCCAGCAGGTCGGTGGCGGTGACCACGCCCTCAAAGGCGCCGTATTCGTCCAGAATGAAGGACATGTGGACGCGCGAGGTCTTCATGATCTCCAGCGCCTTCAGAACCGAGGTCGACTGCGGGATGAAGGCCGGGGTGGTGATCAGCTTCTCGATATTGAACTCGCCTGTGTCCAGCAGGCTGTCGAGAAGATCCTTCTTGTGGACCACGCCCATGGGGCTATCGAGATCGGCGTCCCTGGCCACCACGATCCGGGAATAGCGGCAAGAGCGGATCTCGTCGCGCAGGGTCTCTTCAGGGTCGTCCAACGCGATCCAGAACACCTCGTGGCGCGGCGTCATGGCGACGCGCACCGGCCGGTCGCCCAGGCGCAGGATCTCCTCGATCATCTCCTGCTCTTCCGGCTCGATCAGGCCGGCCGAGGTGCCTTCAGCCAGGATGGTCTCGACCTCCTCCTGGGTGACGTCCGAGCCGTCCTTGTCCTTGACGCCCATCAGCTTGAGGATGCCCGAGGTCGAGGCCGTCAGCAGGATGACGAACGGGTGCAGTAGCACCGCCAGCATCGAGACCGGGGCGGCCATCTTTGCGGCGATGCTTTCGGGAAACATGAGCGCCAGCCGTTTGGGCACCAGTTCGCCGGCGATCAGCGAGACATAGGTGATACAGACCACAACCACGCCGGTGGCGACGATCTGGGTATAGGCGGCCAGAGCCGGGAAGGCGCTGCTGAGAATCTCGTTCAGGTCGCCGGCGATGGCCGCCTGTCCGTAGGCGCCGGCCAGGATGCCGATCAGGGTGATGCCCACCTGGATGGCCGACAGAAACTGGGTCGGCTCCTCGGACAGCTTCAGCGCCTTGCGGGCGCCCTTGTCGCCTCGCTCGGCGCGGCCTTGCAGGCGAGATTTTCGGGAGGTCACGACCGCGAGTTCGGTCATGGCGAACAGGCCGTTCAGCACCACGAGGAGCAGGACGACGGCGATGGCTATGGAGAGCATTTAGGGGGTTCGGAACCCGTGGCGCGGCGCGTCAGTCAGCGTCCGCATGAGAAGCCTTAAGGCATCGGCGCGATTTGCGCCATGCGATTATCGTCCGATGTCGCCCGCGACATAGGG
>CAZITK010000208.1:0-3381 GCA_964542145.1 uncultured Brevundimonas sp. | reverse complement strand
CGGGCGACCTTCCTCGCCATCTCGAAGCTCTCGTCATTGGAGACGGTCTCGACCCCGTCGATCATGGCGCGGTCGACGACGGGGGGAATGAAGCCGGCGCCGATGCCCTGGATCTTGTGCGGGCCGGGCTGGCCGCCGGACAGGACGGGCGAGTCGCTCGGCTCGACCGCGATCATCCGCACCGAGGGTTTGCGCTTCTTCAACACCTGGCCGACGCCGGTGATGGTGCCGCCGGTGCCGACGCCGGAGATGACGATGTCGACCGCCCCGCCCGTATCGGCCCAGATCTCCTCGGCGGTGGAGACGCGGTGGATGGCGGGGTTGGCCGGGTTCTCGAACTGGGAGGGGCTGACGGCTCCGGGGGTGGCGGCCAGCAGCTCTTCGGCGCGGGAGATGGCGCCCTTCATGCCTTTTTCGGCCGGGGTCAGCGCCAGCTCGGCGCCCATCAGCGCCAGCATCTTGCGGCGCTCCATCGACATGCTCTCGGGCATGCACAGGATCAGCCGATAGCCCTTGGCGGCAGCGACGAAGGCGAGCGCGATGCCGGTGTTGCCCGAGGTCGGCTCGATCAGGACGGAGCCGGGGCCGATGCGCCCGGTCTGTTCCAAGGCGTCGATCATGGCGACGCCGATCCGGTCCTTGACCGAGCCCAAGGGGTTGAAGAACTCCAGCTTGGCCAGCACCGTCGCCTTCGGGCTCAGCTCGGCCGACAGGCGCGGCAGGCCGACCAGGGGCGTGTCGCCGATGGTGTCGAGGATCGAATCATAGACCTTGCCGCGACCGGCCTTGCGATGGCGGGCGGCGTCATAGGCGGTGTCGGGGGCGGTGTCGGTAGCGGTGTCGGACATGGGATGGCTCCGGCAGAAAGGCGGCGGGGGCGCGGCCGGGGACCGCGAGCTTGGAAAAAACAGAGGCCAGTTTGTCCAGTCTGTCCACTTCGGCGGCGACGAACGTGGCGTCAGCGGACGCGAAAAACAGAGTCCAGTGTGTCCAGTCTGTCCACTTCGACCTCCCCGCGAAGGGCGCTCCGAAGTCGAGATGGTCCCGGCAGGCCAAGACGTCAATCGGCGGGTCGCCCCCCCCCCCGGCGCGCGGAGAGGCTGGAAGGGATCAGTGCTGCCCGGCGATGGCGCCTTCTAGAAGGGCGATCTCGTCGGGGGTCAGGTCGAACAGGTCATAGACGATGGCGTCGATCTCGCGCTCGGCCGCTTCGATCTCGGCGGTCAGGCGCTTCACTTCGCCGGCGCTTTCGGCCAGCCAGGCCTCCCACTCGCCGCGTTCCTTGAGCGGAAGTCGGTGATCGACTGTTCGAACAGCCGCCCCAGCACCGTCACCGGCACCGCGCGGCGATAATCCCACTCGCCCAGGGCGGCGATCTGCATCGCCAGATGATCCGGCAGGATAATCCGATCCGCCTCCGGATCATTCGCGAACAGGCCGCCGTTGTAGGCGGGCACGTCCAGCCGCGCGCTGCCCTGGTCCACCGCCCGGAACAGCCCGAGGAAGTTGTTCCACAGGGGGTTGGGATTGAAATCGTTGACCTGCTGGGTCGCCTTTTTCAGCAGGCGGTCGGCCATGAGTTCGGTGCGCTGGGCGAAGGCGATGAACAGCACCCGGTCCAGCAGCTTCTGGGCCACTTCGATGGCCTTCAGCAGGGCCAGCCCCGCCCCTTCGGTCGGGTTTCGCAAAAACCCGATCAGGTTGCGGCGCAGCGCCGCACAATCCTCATATAGATCTTCGGTGATGGCCTTATAGGCGCTGTCGGTGTCCCGCAGCAGCTGGTCGGTGTGGCCGCCGAACAGATTTCGCGCGGCCAGGATCCGCCACAGGCGCTCGTGCTCGCGGGGGTCGTCCAGTCTGCGAAGGTTGAACCGCTCATAGGTGTCGCGCCCCCGGCCGAAGGCATACATCCTGATCTCGACGCAGTTGGAGACCAGCACCCAGCGCGAGCCCGGTGCGTCGATGGCGTAGTCCCACGCCTGCTGGACCGGGCTGCGCTTGCGCCCCGGATCGATGCGGTCCAGGTCGATGCTGGACGGGCCCTTGAGCTCGAACGGGGCGACGATCTCGTCGGCGGTTTCCGGCACATGAAGCGGCCCAGCGCCACATCGGCCGAGCCGGAGCGGATGGTCTGTTCGTGGGTCAGGGTATAGGGCGCCGCCGGATCGAAAGGGGTGTAGCCCAGCACCCGCTGAAGCACCGCCTCGATGAACAACGGCCGAACCGCCGTTTCCTTCTGGGCCAGGAATTTCGGGTCGGCGACCTTTCGCGCATAGTCGCGCGCGGACGCCAGCTGATCCTCGGACGGCTGGAAGAGGGTGGCGCCGCGGCGCGAGGCGTCTTCCACCACGCCATGGTTGAACAGCGGGGTGTGCAGGGACCGCGCGAAGGCGCGCGACCTCTTGCCAGTCGACGGCAGATCGATGCCAGCGGACGCGAACAGCTCCATCTCGCCACGCTTAGCGGCCAATGCAGGCCCGGTCGACGCCTCGTCTCCTAACCCGCCGTTAACCACGATCGCCGCATCGGTCGTCGGATGCAGAATCTCGTCTCAGCCGTCAACGCCGTCGATCCCCTGGTGGTGACCGGGAAGGTGGCGGCCGTGTCGGGATTGCTGATCGAAGCCAGGGGCGGGATCAGCCGGCTGGCCGTGGGCGCGCGGGCCGAGATCGGGCGGGGCCGGGGGCTGGACGCCCTGCCGGCCGAATGCGTGGGGTTCCAGGGGGAAAAGGCGCTGTTGATGCCGTTCGGCCCGGTCGAGGGCGTGGCGCCGGGCGCCGACATCCGCATCATCGAGACCGCCGCCAGCGTGCGGCCGACGACTGGCTGGCTGGGCCGGATCGTCAACGCCTTTGGCCAGCCCATCGACGGCAAGGGGCCGCTGCCGGTCGGGCCGGCGCCCTATCCGCTCAGGGCGCCGCCGCCGCCGGCCCATGCGCGAGGCCGGGTGGGCGAGCGGCTGGACCTGGGCGTGCGCGCCATGGACGTCTTCACCACCACCTGCCGCGGGCAGAGGCTGGGCATCTTCGCCGGATCGGGCGTGGGCAAGTCGGTGCTCCTGTCGATGCTGGCGCGCCAGGCGACCTGTGACGCGGTGGTCGTGGGCCTGATCGGCGAACGGGGCCGCGAGGTGCGCGAGTTCATCGAGGAGACCCTGGGGGAAGAGGGGCTGAAGCGCGCCATCGTGGTGGTGGCGACCTCGGACGAGCCGGCCCTGACGCGCCGCCAGGCGGCATACATGACCATGGCCTGCGCCGAATACCTCCGCGACCAGGACCTGGAGGTGCTGTGCCTGATGGATTCGGTCACCCGCTTCGCCATGGCCCAGCGCGAGATCGGTCTGGCCGCGGGCGAGCCGCCGACGACAAAGGGTTATACCCC
>CAZITK010000207.1:0-3389 GCA_964542145.1 uncultured Brevundimonas sp. | reverse complement strand
TGGTGATAAAGGTCTTGGAGCCGTTGACGACGTAGTGGTCGCCGTCTTTCCGGGCGGTCGTCTTGACCCCTTGCAGGTCCGATCCCGCCCCCGGCTCGGTCATGGCGATGGCGCCGACCAATTCGCCCGAGACCAGCCCCGGCAGCCAGCGCGCCTTCTGCGCCTCGGTCCCGTAGTGCCAGATATACGGGGCGACGATGGCGTTGTGCAGCGAGATGCCGAAGTGGTCCGCGCCCTTCCAGCCCAGCTGGCGCATCAGCACCACCTCGTGGCGATAGTCGCCGCCCATGCCGCCGTCCTCTTCCGGCATGGACAGGCCCAGCAGACCGTCCCGGCCGGCTTGGCTCCACAGGGCGCGAGGCACCGATGAGGCGGCGATCCACTCGGCCATCCTTTCGGGCGGCGCATGCTCGTCGACCCAGCGCGCGACGCTGTCCGAGAAGAGGGTGATCTCCTCTTCCTGCATGAAGTCGGGATCGGGGCTGTTGAGGACGTTCATTTCATTTCTCCTCCCCATCCCCTTGGATGGGGAGGGGGACCACTAAGTGGTGAAGGGGCTTCTGCCGCGGACGCCGGCTACGCCGCCGCGCCCCTCCGTCGTCGCTGCGCGCCGCCACCTCCCCATCCGCTCCGCGAAGGGGGAGGAGAAGGGTCTAGAACGCCTCCGCCGGCATCTGCATCAGCACCTCGGCCCCGGACTGGAGCTTCTTCAGGTGGGCGCGGGCATCGGGCAGGATACGTTCGACGAAATAGCGGCCGGTCATCAGCTTCGAGGCATGAAACGGGTCGTCCGACCCCGCCGCGATCGCCGCCTGCGACGCCACCACCATCTGGGCCCACATATAGGCCAGGGCGGTCAGGCCGAAGATGTGCAGATAGTCGGTCGAGGCGCCCGCCGCATTGTCCGGATTCTGCATGCCGTTCTGCATCAGCCACATCGAGGCTTCCTGCAGCGTCCCCTTGGACTTGGTCAGGCCTTCGATAAAGGGCTGGGTGGCGTCGTTGCCGGAATTCTCCGCCACGAAGGCGTCGATGTCGGCGAACCAGCTCATGATGGCCCGCCCGCCGTTGGCCGGCAGCTTGCGGCCCACCAGGTCCAGAGCCTGGATGCCGTTGGTGCCCTCATAGATCGGGGTGATGCGGGCGTCGCGCAGATACTGGGACGCCGGGAAGTGCTCGGTATAGCCCGAGCCGCCGTGCACCTGCAGCGCCAGGGAGGCCGCGTGCAGCCCCTTGTCGGTCAGATAGGCCTTCACCACCGGGGTGATCAGCGCCATGTAATCCTTGGCCTTCTGGGCCACGGCCTCGTCGTTAGACTTCTGCAGATCGGCCTGCAGCGCCGTCCACAGGATGAAGGCGCGGCCGCCCTCGACCAAGGCCTTGGCCTCCAGCAGCATGCGCCGCACATCGGGGTGGACCAGAATCGGATCGGCCGGGCCGTCGGGGTTCTTGGCCCCGGTCAGGGCGCGGCCCTGCAGCCGGTCATGGGCGAACTCAACGGCGGCCTGATAGGCGGCGTCGCCGATGGCCAGGCCCTGCAGGCCGGTGCCCAGGCGGGCCTCGTTCATGACCACGAACATGTTGTTCATGCCCCGGCCTTCCTCGCCGATCAGCCAGCCCCGGGCGTTCTCATAGGCCATGACGCAGGTGGCGTTGCCGTGGATGCCCATCTTGTGCTCGAGGCCGGCGCACGACACGCCGTTGCGCTCTCCGATGGAGCCGTCCTCATTGACCAGGAACTTGGGCACCACGAACAGGCTGAGGCCCTTGATGCCGGGCTGGGCGCCCTCGATCCGCGCCAGCACGGTGTGGATGATGTTGTCGGAGAAGTCGTGCTCGCCCGCCGAAATCCAGATCTTCTGGCCGGTGATGGAATAGGACCCGTCGCCGTTGGGAACCGCCTTGGTGCGGACCATGCCCAGATCCGTGCCGCACTGGGGCTCGGTCAGGTTCATGGTCCCGGTCCATTCGCCGGTCGCCATCCTCGGCAGATACTTGTCCTTGATTTCGTCCGATCCCGCCGCCTCGATGCCGTGAAAGGCGCCGGCGGTCAGGCCGGGATACATGGAAAACGCCGCCGAGGCCGCCGCCGTGAACTGGCCCACGGCCATGGCGATCATGGCCGGCAGGCCCTGGCCCCCATACTTCGGATCGAAGGCCAGGCTTGTCCAGCCGGCCTCGACCATCTGGTGATAGGCCTCTTTCCAGCCCGGCGGGGTGGTGACGACATCGCCCTCGATCTTGCAGCCGACCTGATCGCCGACGCGGTTGATCGGGGCGATGACCTCCTCGGCGAACTTGCCGCCTTCCTCCAGCACCTGGTCGATCAGGTCGCGCGACAGGTCGGCGCCGGGCAGCTGGGCGGCGTACTGCCCGACCTTCAGAACGTCGTTCAGGATAAAGCTCAGGTCGCGGACGGGCGCCGTGTAGGCCATGGATCAGGCTCTCGCTTTGAAGGGCTGCGGGTCGGGATTGAGGTGAGCGCTGAGCGCGCTGGCATAGGCGTCGGCGCCCGGCAGTAGGTCGGGGCGGTGTTCCAAGAGCTTGGATTCCATCCAGGCGCAGGCCTCCTCGGCCGTCTGGATGGCGCCGTCGATATCGTCGCGCTGCTGCTTCAGGGTCTCGATCTGGGCGCGGTGGCGGCGCAGGGCGATGACCATCTGATGAACGTTGTGATCCTTGCGGTCATAGAGATCCATCATCTCGCGGATCTCCTGCAGACTGAACCCGATGCGGCGCCCCCGCAGGATCAGCTTCAGCCGCGCCCGGTCGCGCGCGTCATAGACGCGGGTCTGGCCCTTCCTCGTTGGGGTCAGCAGGCCCTTGTCCTCGTAGAAGCGCAGCGCCCGCGCCGTTGCCCCGAATTCACGGCACAGCTGGCGGATGGAATAGGTGCGATGCTCATCGGCGAAGGCCATGCCGCCAGTCATAACTTGACGTGAACGTAAAGGGAAGCCTCGTTGGGTCGGGGGCGGCAGCGGGGTGAAAAGCACTCGTGAGCTGAGAGGTGAACCGCGCCCGTGGCTGCGTCGTCTGCCCACGCTCACTCGGTCGCTCATTTGCACTATTCACCCAGAGAAATGCCGGAGCCGAAAGCGCGCGCACCCGGCGTCTGACGGCCCGCGCAACCGAGCACGTTTCCGACCCTCGCCATCCGCGCGGCGAAGGGTTAGATGTCTCGCTCCGAAACGGCGGAGCCGCCCGGCTAAATGCGTATCGTCCTCGCCACCGACGCCTGGGAGCCCCAGGTCAACGGCGTCGTCCGCACCCTGACCCGCACCGTCGCGGAATGCCGCGCCATGGGCCATGAGGTCGAGGTCATCGAGCCCAGCCAGTTCAAGACCATTCCCTGCCCGACGTATCCCGAGATCCGTCTGGCCCTGGGCGCC
>CAZITK010000206.1:0-3419 GCA_964542145.1 uncultured Brevundimonas sp. | reverse complement strand
GAACGGACCGACAGCTCCAGTTCGTCCACCTTCTTCAGCAGGGCCGGGTTGAAGGGCAGGTCGGGCTTGCCATCCGCCTCGGAGGTGACCGCCTTGGGCTCGTCGAAGGTGATGAAGATCTGCAGCTGGTCCTGGAGAATGCGCGAGGCGTAGGCCACCGCGTCCACCGGGGTTACGGCGCCGTTGGTCTCGACGTCGAGGATCAGCTTGTCATAATCCAGCGACTGGCCTTGGCGGGTCGGTTCGACGCGGTAGGCGACGCGCTTGACCGGAGAATACAGGGCGTCGACAGCGATCAGGCCGATCGGGGCGTCCTCGGGCCGGTTTTGCTCGGAAGCGACATAGCCCTTCCCGTTCTGAACGGTCAGCTCCATG
Source organism: uncultured Brevundimonas sp. (assembly GCA_964542145.1). Classification (GTDB taxonomy): domain Bacteria; phylum Pseudomonadota; class Alphaproteobacteria; order Caulobacterales; family Caulobacteraceae; genus Brevundimonas. The sequence goes on along the minus strand of CAZITK010000206.1, from coordinate 3,044 downwards.
CGGATGGTGGCGCCGTCGTCCAGGGTGCAGATCAGGTGATTCGGGTTCAGTATCTCGATGTCCGAAGAGGCCTCGATCTGAGCGGCAGTCACAGGCCCGGGGCCGGTGGCCTTCAGCGTCATGCGCTTGGGCCCCTCGGCGTGCATGCGCAGGGCCAGCTGCTTGATGTTCAGCACGATGTCGACGACGTCCTCGCGCACGCCTTCCAGCGAGGAGAACTCGTGCACCACGCCGTCGATCTGGATGGCGGTGACAGCCGCGCCTTGCAGCGACGAAAGCAGCACGCGGCGCAGCGCGTTGCCCAACGTCACGCCAAAGCCGCGTTCCAGAGGTTCGGCCACCAGGCGCGCCTTGCGCTGGGCGTCCGATCCGGACTCGATCTGCGGCTTCTCGGGACGGATCAGCTCTTGCCAGTTACGTTCGATCATGGGTGTCCCTCGAAACGGGTTTCGCCGATCCCCCTCTCCTCGTCAGGCGAGGCGGGACCGGCGGAGAAAAGATAGTCGGCCCAGAAACCCAGGCCGGGCGCTTAGACGCGACGGCGCTTGGGCGGACGGCAGCCGTTATGCGGCATCGGGGTGACGTCGCGGATGGTGGTCACGGTCATGCCGGCGGCCTGCAGGGCCCGCAGGGCCGACTCACGGCCCGAACCCGGACCCGACACGTTCACTTCCAGCGTCTTCACGCCGTGCTCGGCGGCCTTCTTGGCGGCGTCTTCTGCGGCCATCTGGGCAGCGTAGGGGGTCGACTTTCGCGACCCCTTGAAGCCCATGTGCCCGGCGCTGGACCAGGAGATGGCGTTCCCCTGGGCGTCGGTGATGGTCACCATGGTGTTGTTGAACGACGCATTCACATGCGCCACGCCCGAGGTGATGTTCTTGCGTTCGCGCTTTTTGACGCGACCCGGTTCCTTGGCCATCGGTAAGGCTCTCTCTTACTTCTTCTTGCCGGCGATCGGCTTGGCCGGACCCTTGCGGGTGCGGGCGTTGGTGTGGGTGCGCTGGCCGCGGACCGGAAGGCCCTTGCGGTGACGCAGACCGCGATAGCAGGCCAGATCCATCAGGCGCTTGATGTTCATCGAGGTTTCCCGGCGCAGGTCGCCTTCGACCATATGGTCACGGTCGATGGCTTCGCGGATCGACAGCACCTCGGCGTCGGTCAGTTGGTTCACTCGGCGGGCGGCCTCGATGCCGACCTTCTCGGTGATTTCCTTGGCGGACTTCGGACCGATGCCATGAATGTATTGAAGCGCGATTTCGACGCGCTTGTTGGTCGGGATGTTGACGCCAGCGATACGGGCCACGAATTTCTCCAGATGCGCGTGTCGAGACGCAACAAACGCTCCGGTCGACAGACCAGGAGCGTTGGCGCCCTTCGCGGAAGGCCGCCCTTATACAGGGGATTCTCCGCGCGTCAACGGGCTCGATCGACTGCAGCCACCGGAGGCCCGATCAGGACGCCGGGACGGCCGCCGCGTATCTCAAACACGGTTCTGATACCTCGCTTAATCCCCCATGGACCTGAAAGCCCTGATCGACGGGCTCGTTCAGGCGACGGTCAGCTCCATTGCGCTCGACAGGGTCGATCGCAGGCATGAGCCGCATGCCGTTCAGGTCGCGGGCGGACCGAAGCGGATGTCGATGCCGACGGAAAAGTTCGTGTCGATCTGGCCGTTCAGCGTGGGCGGGCGGAAGCGGTACTCGTTTTGCGCCACCTCTCGGGCCGCGTCGCCAAAACCGTAACCGGAGGGGGTCTCGCGAAGGATGCGGCAGTTTTCCACCCGGGTGTCCAGCCGCACTGTGCATCTCAGCGACACATCGCCATAGGTGCGGGTCGCTCGCGCCCTGGGCGGGACATAGCGACCGATCTCGGCGATCGACGGCTCGCGCACCAGGCGCGGGGGTGTTCGGGTCCCCGATCCCGGCCCAGATCCGGACCCCACGCCCGTGCCCGTGCCCGTCCCCTGCCCGCCCAGCCCGCGGCCGGGGGTCGGGCTCGCGATCGGCGCTACTCCGACAGCGATCGGGTCTGGCTCGGGTGCCTGTTCGATGGGAGCGATCACCTCGGGAATGACGCGCGGCGGGTCGGGCGGGACATGGACGCGTGACGGCGCGGCGGGGGCGCCCCCGCCCGATCGTGGCGAGGGTTCGGGATCGGGCGGATCAGGCTCTGGCGGCGCCGGCTCGACCAACTCGACCATGATGGGCGGCAGAGGGGTCTCGATCGGCGGGGGCGCGATACGAGCCAGCATCAGGAAGAGGGCGACGTGCGCCAGCGCCATGACGCCCGCCACGGCGGATCGCTGGGTCCATTTCGATCTCTGGTGGCGCGGTGGAGTGGTCACGCCCGATTAACGCACGGACGGCCTGAACGAACCCAAAGGTCAGGGCTGACCCTAGCTCAGCCTTCGAGGGCGCCGTCGATGCCTTCCGCCACAGCGGCGATATCGCCCATGCCGTCGATCTCGATCAGCTTGCCTTGAGCCTCGTAGTAGGGGAGCAGCGGCGCGGTCTGGCGATTATAGACGGCCAGTCGATCCTTGAAGGTCTCGGGATTGTCATCCGGCCGACCTTGGTCGGCGAAGCGCTTGGCGATCCGCTCCGTCAGAGCCGCGTCGTCGACCTTGAGACGAACCACCCGATCGATTCGGGAACCGCGCATCGCCAGCATTGAGTCCAAAGTTTCGGCCTGGGCCACCGTGCGGGGAAAGCCGTCGAAGATGGCGCCGCCGGCGGCCTCGGCCTCCGGCAGGCGATCCTCGATCAGGGCGATGACGATCTCGTCGGTGACCAGGTCGCCGCGCGCCAGCACATCCTTGACCCTCAGGCCCAGTTCCGAACCGGAGGCGATTGCCGCGCGCAGCATGTCGCCGGTCGAGAGCTGGACCATGCCCCGCGTCTCGACCAGGCGCTTGGCTTGGGTCCCCTTGCCGGCGGCCGGCGGCCCGAACCGGATCAGGTTCATCGGGCCCCCTCCCTCACACCCGAGAGCAGCGACGCGGCGGCGCCGGCCGGCCTCGACCGCCGCCGCCTCGCCCGCCCTGG
>CAZITK010000205.1:0-3464 GCA_964542145.1 uncultured Brevundimonas sp. | reverse complement strand
GTCTTGCCCGAGCCCTGCAGGCCGCTCATCAGGATGACGGCCGGCGGCGTGGCGTTAAGGTTCAGCGGGACCGGCTCCTCGCCGCCCAGCATCTCGACCAGGCCGTCATAGACGATCTTGATGACCTGATCGGCCGGCTTGACCGAGCGGATCACTTCCTCGCCGGTGGCGCGCTCGGTGGCGAAGGCGATGAAGTCCTTGACGACGGGCAGGGCGACGTCTGCCTCCAGCAGGGCCACGCGCACCTCGCGCATCGCCTCGGCGACATCCTTTTCGGACAGGGCGCCGCGACCGGTGATGCGGTCGAAAACCCCTGTCAGCCGCTCGTTCAGAGCCTCGAACATCCGTACCTCAACACGCGCGCCAAACGACCTCGACCCCTGGCGACGATCACGTCGGCAGGGGGTTCTCTCCCACCTCGTTCCGCCGGAAAGCGAAGGTCGTGTGGGTCGAGCGCGAGGATCACTTGCGCTGGAAGCGGCGGCTTATGGTGGAAATCCAAGTCAAAAGCAAGTTTGCGCCCTGTTGCCTCCGGCTCCGCTTGCCGGTCCTATGGCGCATCGCCGTTCAGGAGCTGTCATGCGCGCCTTCGCCACTCTCGCCGCCGCCCTTCTCGTCTCCACCGCCCTGCCGGCGTCGGCTCTAGCCCAGGCCGCTCCGCCCGCGACAGCCCCGGCTCAGACCGAGCGGCGCGAGGTCGGGACCCTCGTCTATGACGGCATCTCCGCGATCCCCGATGATCTGGGCGCGCGGCTGCAGGTTTATCAGAACGCCCGGTCGGCCGGGTTTCAGGACTGGCTGCCCGACGGCTCGATGCTGATCTCCACCCGCTTCGGCGAAACCAGCCAGGTGCACCGGGTCCAGGCGCCGGGCGGGGCGCGGACCCAGCTGAGCTTCTACGACGAGCCCGTCGCGGGCGTCACCGTCGTCCCCGGTACCGACCGCTACGCCTTCACCCGCGACGTGGGCGGGGCCGAATATTTCCAGGGTTTCCTGACCAGCGTCTCCGAGCCGGGCCCGGTCAACTACACCCAGCCCGAGACCCGCAACGGCGGCCCGACCTTCTCGCGCGACGGCCGGCTGGCCCTGTGGAACCAGGTCAATCCGGGGGATCCTGACTACGACATCATGGCGATGGACCCGTCCGATCCGGCCAGCCGTCGCAAGGTCTTTGACGGGGAGGGGGCCATCTCGCCCGTCGACATCGCCCCGGACGGTCGCACCGCCCTGTTGGCCCGCTACATCTCGGCTCAGGAATCCCAGTTGTGGCTGCTGGATATCGAGGCTGGCCAGGTTCGCCAGCTGCGCCCGCTGGACGAGCCCGTGTCCTATCGCGGCGGCGAGTTTACCGCCGACGGGCGCAGCATCATCACCGTATCGGACGAGGGCGAGGAGGCCGGTCGCCTGGTCGAGATCGCGCTCGACACCGGCGAGGTCGCCCATTTGACGGAGTCCTCGCGCTGGGGCGTGGAGCGGTTCGACCTCAGCCCGGACGGCCGCGTCCTGGCCTGGTCGGTCAATGAGGACGGCTATTCCAAGGTGCACGTCCGCGACGTCCGCACCCGCCGCGCCCTGCCGCAGCCCGCGCTGCCGGCCGGGGTCTTGACCGGACTGGGCTTTTCGCCGGACAGCGCGCGCGTGGCCATCGGCCTGACCACCCCGACCAGTTCAGGCGATGTGTGGAGCTGGGACGTGGCGGGCGGTGAGCTGATCCGCTGGACCGCCTCGGAAATCGGCGCCCTGGACGCCGGCATCTTCGCCGAACCGGAGCTGGTGCGCTTTCCTTCCTTCGACGGGCTGGAGATCCCGGCCTTCGTCTACCGCCCGACAAACGCCCCGGCCGGCCCGCGCCCGGTGATCATCGACATCCACGGCGGCCCCGAGGGCCAGTCGCGGCCCAGCTTCAACACCCGAACTGCTCAGTGGAACCAGGAACTGGGCGCCACGGTGATCGTACCCAACGTCCGGGGCTCGTCGGGCTACGGCAAGACCTGGCTGTCGCTCGACAACGGCCCGCTTCGCCAGAACTCGGTGCAGGACATCGGCGCCCTGTTGGATTGGGTGGCGACCCAGCCCGATCTCGATGCCGAGCGCGTCGTCGTCTACGGCGGCTCCTACGGCGGCTTCATGGTGCTGGCCTCCATGGCGGCCTATGCCGACCGGCTGGCAGGCGGGGTGAACATCGTCGGCATCTCCAACTTCATCACGTTTTTGGAAAACACCGAGGGCTATCGCCGCGACCTGCGCCGGGCGGAGTACGGCGACGAGCGCGACCCTGAGATGCGCGCCATCTTCGAGCAGATTTCGCCGCTCAACCTGACCGACCAGATGACCAGTCCGTTGTTGGTCATCCAGGGCGCCAATGACCCGCGTGTGCCGCGATCCGAAGCCGAACAGATCGTCTCGGCAGTGCGCGGCCACGACCGGCCGGTCTGGTATCTGCTGGCCATGGACGAGGGCCACGGCTTCAGGAAGAAACGCAATATCGACGCCCAGCGTGAGGTGGAAATCCTGTTCCTGCGTGAGGTGTTTGGAAGCGAGTGATACCGCCTTACCGCGATTTCACTTGAGCGGCGGACCGTTCGGGCGGACCTTCTGGGCGAACCTCGATCCCTCGGAGCGTCATCCATGAGCCGCCTGCGCCAGTCCACCCTCAACCTGACCCTGGCCGCGGCCCTCGCGCTGTCGCCGCTGTCCTCGGCGCTGGCCGCCGAGCCTGGCGCTGCGGCTGCGACCGCCGCCGAGGCCGAACTCGAGGCCGCCGGCGAGGCCTTCGAGGCGCGCATGGAAGAGTTCGGCGCCCGCGCCGAGGTCATCGGAGCGGACGAAACCCTGACCGTGGAGGCCAAGGAGGCCGCAATCCTAGCCCTGTGGGGCGAATACTCAGGTGATGTCGCGGCCTTCACCGCCCTCGCCACCCAACAGGCCTCGCTCATCGCCGGTCAGGCCCTTGCTGATATCGATGTCGACGCCCTGGTCGCCGAGGCCCTGGCGGTAGCAAACGCCGAGATCGCGACCAATGTTCAGGGAGCGCTGACTGGCGTTACCGCCATGAGCGCCCTGATGGCCGATCCCGAGATGATGCAGCCGCTGATGGACTACGCCGAGGCCGAGGCCGAGGACGCTCTGATCCTGGCCAGCGACGACTGATCGCTCAGCCCAGCGTTTCCACGGTCAGATTACCGTTGGTGTAGACGCAAATGTCGGCCGCAATCGCCATGGCCTTGCGCGCGATGTCCTCGGCCGGGAGGTCGGTGTGTTCGATCAGGGCGCGCGCCGCCGCCAGGGCGTAATTCCCACCCGAGCCGACGGCCGCGACGCCATGCTCGGGCTCCAGCACGTCGCCGACACCGGTGACCGTGAAGATCGAGCTCTTGTCGGCGACCAGCAGCATGGCCTCGAGCCGGCGCAGATAGCGGTCGGTGCGCCAGTCCTTGGCCAGGTCGACGCAGGCGCGGGCCAGC
>CAZITK010000204.1:0-3467 GCA_964542145.1 uncultured Brevundimonas sp. | reverse complement strand
CATCATCCACACCGGCGAGATCGCCGTGAACCTGGACGCCAAGACGGTGGAGGTGGACGGCCACCGCGTGCATCTGACCGGCAAGGAATACCAGATGCTGGAACTGCTCTCGCTGAGAAAGGGCACGACCCTGACCAAGGAGATGTTCCTCAACCATCTCTATGGCGGCATGGACGAGCCTGAGCTGAAGATCATCGACGTCTTCATCTGCAAGCTCAGGAAGAAGCTGGCCACCGCCGCGGGCGGCAAGCATTACATCGAGACCGTCTGGGGCCGCGGCTACGTCCTGCGCGATCCCCAGGAAGGCAAGCAGAGCGCCGCCGCCTGATCGGCGACGCCCCCCCACGATTTTGACGCCCGCCGGACCGCCCCGGCGGGTGTCTTGCGTATCGAAAGGCTCTGGGGTCGATCCAGGCGACCGCCGTTCGCTTTCGGCGAGACATCGCGCCGGCCTCTGGTAGTGTGCCCCCGGGGACGGGGGAGCCAGCATGAACGACACGTCCACCGCGGGGTCCGGCCAGGCGCGTCGCCGCCAGCGGAAATCGGCGACAGCCGCTGCCCCGTCGGAGGAGGCCGCTCCGAAGGTCACGCTCGATCCCATGGACGCGGCCCTGGAGCCCCAGGCCCATGGCGTGGGCGCCGAGGCCGCGCGGCGCGTGCTGCTCAAGCACGAACGATTGATCGAAGCCCAGACCTCCCAATTGGGCCGGCAGCGGTGGCGCGACTTCATCATCACGGCGCTGGGCGTGTGCATCCTGGCGATCGGCGCCCTGTTCGTCTGGGACGCCTCGCGCGCCCGGGGCGTGGTTGTCGAGGCCTTCGCCGTGCCTCCCGACATGGCCGAGCGCGGTCTGACCGGTCCTGTCCTGGCCGCCCAGATGCTGGACCGGCTGACGGGGATGCAGGCCCAGACGGAATCGCTGCGCGCCGCCTCAACCTATGCCAACGACTGGGGCGGCGACATCGCGGTGGAAATCCCCAGCACGGGGGTGTCGATCGGCGACTTGCGCCGTTATCTGCGCGAATGGCTGGGCGATCAGACGCGGCTGTCGGGCGAGGTGTTCCGTCTGACCGACGGGCGGATCGCGGTAACGACGCGGGTGGGGGCCCGCCCCGCCACGCGCGCCGAGGGGGCCGAGGCCGAACTGGACGTCCTGATCCAGCAGGGGGCGGAGGCCATCTATGCCGAGACCCAGCCCTATCGCCATGCGGTGTGGTTGAACCGTGAGGGGCGCGATGAGGAGGCGATCGCGGCCTATCATAGAATGAGCCTGGGCGCCGATCTGAACGACCGGGTGTGGGGCTATTACGGCCTGGCCATCTACTCTGAGGACCCCGACGAGCAAGAACGCCTCTTCCGGACGGTACTGCGGCTTCAGCCGAACTTCGTTCCCGCCATGGTCGGTCTGGACCTCGCAGACACGGTGCACGGCCGTGAAGAGCGTGCCTTTCACGGCCTGGCGGATGTTCTGAACAACAGCGCCGAGGCGCGCCGCCAGACCGGACCGGGGCGGGCGGAAGCCCTGCTCAACCTGGCCGACTCCGCCCGGGCGGCGATGGCCGGGGACATGGGTCGGGCCGCGGCCCTGGCCGAGACCCAGATCGGCCTGCCGACTTCGGCCCAGAACGTGGCGCAGGCGCAGCTTAACGCCGCCGTGGCCCATGCCCTGGCCCGTGACCTGTCGGCGGCCAGACGGGTTCTGCTCGAGCACGGTATCGTCACCCCCGAGGCCATGGCCGAGCGTCTGGCCCTTCTGGGGCCGGAGAGCGAGGTAGAGTCAGCCTTCGCCGGCGCCATCGGTGATCATGCCGCCGAGCGCGACCGACTGATCGCCCTGCTCGACAGCATCGAGGCTTTCGAGGGCAGCCGCTATCCGGCCCGGTCGGACCCGACCATCCTGACCCGCGCCGCCCTGGCCACCGCTTACGCCCGCCTCGGCCAGATCGCCGAGGCGCGAGAAACCATCGCACTGACCGCTCTGGACTGCGCCCCATGCGTGCGGGCGCGCGGTCTCGTCGAGGCCTATGCGGGCAATGCGCGCGGGGCCGATCACTGGCTGTCCGAGAGCGTGCGCATCACGCCCTCGCTGCCGGCCGCCCACACCACCTGGGCCGAGGCCTATCTGGTGCGGCGCGATCCGGCGCGCGCCATCGACCAGGCGCGGCTGGCGGTGGAGAAGGGGCCGAACTGGGCCGATCCGCGCAAGCTGTGGGGCGACGCCCTGATGATGCGGGGCGATCCGCGCGAGGCCGTGCGGCGATACCGCGACGCCGTCAGGCTGGCGCCCAACTGGGGCGGCCTGCACCTGGCGCTGGGCCGGGCCCAGGCGGCCGCGGGCGAGGGCGAAGCCGCGCGCGAGAGCTTTCGCCGGGCCGCGCGGTTGGACCTGAACGCCAAGGACCGGGCGGCGACGGAGGCGCTGCTGCGTCCCGCCGCCTGAAGACCCGGCCGCTCCGCCGCCGGATCAGGCCTTGGCGGCGTAGCCCTGACCGCCGTTGGACGGGCGGCGACGGCGGCGCTTCATTTCCGACACCGGCTTGGGCCCGGTGTCGCCGCCGGAGCGGTCGCCGGCCATCGGGTCGAAGGCCGGGCGAGCGGCGGCGGGGCGCTCGCCGTGGTGGGTGCGGTCGCGCGGCGGAGCCTTGCGGACGCGATGCGGCTGACCCTTGCCGCCTTCGGGACGGACGCCGTCGCGGCGCGGGTTGCGGTTGCGGCCGCCACGGTCCTGGCGCTCCGACTTGCCGGCGCTGTCGATACTGGCCTTCTTGCCGACGCCGGCGGCCATGATCGAAGCGTCCAGCGCCGCGAGGGCCTTGTCGTTGCGACGATCCTGGGTCGGGATCTTCTGGCGGGTGACCTTCTCGATCTCCTTCAGCAGCTTCATCTCGTCGCCGGCGACGAAGCTGATCGCCGAGCCGTCGGCGCCGGCCCGCGCGGTGCGGCCGATGCGGTGAACATAGCTCTCGGGCACATGCGGCAGCTCGAAGTTCACCACATGGGTGACCTTGTCGACATCGATGCCGCGCGCGGCGATGTCGGTGGCCACCAGGACGCGCAGCTTGCCCTGTTTGAAGGCCTCCAGAGCGCGTTCGCGCTGGGGCTGGCTCTTGTTGCCGTGGATGGCGCCGGCCTCCACGCCGCCGGCCTCAAGATAGGCCGCGACCTTGTCGGCGCCGTGCTTGGTCTTGGTGAACACCAGGCAGCGCGTATAGGCGGGATCGGAGAACATCTCGGTGAGGAGCGCGCGCTTCTTGCCCTGTTCGACCCAGACGATCGACTGTTTGATGCGCTCGACCGTGGTGGCCTGCGGCGTCACCTGGACCTTGACGGGGTCCTTGAGCAGTTCGCCGGCCAGCTTGCCGATCTCGGTCGGCATGGTGGCCGAGAAGAACAGGTTCTGGCGCCGGGCGGTCATGCGGCTGACGACCTGGCGGATCGGCTTGATGAAGCCGAGGTCCAGCATCTG
>CAZITK010000203.1:0-3480 GCA_964542145.1 uncultured Brevundimonas sp. | reverse complement strand
GCCTCAGCGCCTACGCCATCGACGACCTGGTGATGCAGGACGCCCTGCTGGACGAGGTCGAGCGCCAGATCGAGCACGTGGCCGCCGCGACCGAGGCGGCCGGACTGGCGGTCGTGTTCGGCGCGCCGGTGCGGCTGGGCGACCGGCTCTATAACTGCGGCGTGGTGGCGGCCAACGGCGAGGTCAGGGGCGTGGTCCCCAAGACCTATCTGCCGAACTATCGGGAATATTACGAGAAACGCTGGTTCGCCTCGGGCGCCGAGGTCCGCTCCGGCGGCCAGGCGGTCAAGTTGAACGGCGAATGGCGGCTGTTCGGGACCGATCTGTTGTTCGAGGCCGACAACCGGCCGGGCTTCGTATTCGGGGTCGAGGTCTGCGAGGACTACTGGGCGCCGCTGCCGCCCTCGACGCGCCAGGCGCTCGCAGGCGCGCGCATCCTGACCAACCTCTCGGCGTCGAATGTGCTGATCGGCAAGGCCGGGGACCGCGCCCTGTTGTGCGCCAGCCAGTCTGCGCGGGCGGCAGCAGCCTATGTCTTCGCCGCCTCGGGCTGGGGCGAGTCCACCACCGATCTGGCCTGGGACGGTCAGGCGACCATTCATGAACTGGGCGCCTGCCTGGTCTCTGGCGAACGATTCTCGCTCGAGAGCCACCTAACCGTCGCCGATGTGGACGTGGCGCGGATCGGCGCCGACCGGCTGAGGAACGGCACCTTCGCCGACGCCGCGCGCCTGGAGCTTGAGGGCCACGCCTTCGAGACCGTGCTGTTCGAGGCGCGCGAGACGCCGGCCGTCGGCGATCTGATCCGTTCGCTGGACCGTTTCCCCTATGTCCCGGACGACGCCGCGCGACTGGACCAGGACTGCTACGAGGCCTTCAACATCCAGGTCCAGGGCCTGATGCGGCGGATGAAAGCCACCAATGGCCAGCGTCTGGTCATCGGCGTGTCGGGCGGGCTGGATTCGACCCAGGCCCTGCTGGTGGCCTGCAGCGCCTTCGACCGCCTGGGCCTGCCCAGGACGGGCATCCTCGGTTACACGATGCCCGGATTCGGCACGTCGGAAGGCACGAAGGCCAGCGCGTGGGGTCTGATGACAGCGCTCGCCATTACTGGGGCGGAGATCGACATCCGCCCGACGGCCGAGACCATGCTCAAGGAGATCGGTCACCCCTTCGCCAAGGGAGAGCCGGTTCATGACATCACCTTCGAGAACGTCCAGGCGGGTCTGCGCACCGACTATCTGTTCCGTCTGGCCAACCAGAACGGTGGCTTCGTTCTAGGCACCGGCGACCTGTCCGAACTGGCGCTGGGCTGGTCGACCTATGGCGTTGGCGACCATATGAGCCACTACAACGTCAATGGCGGGGTGGCCAAGACGCTGATCCGCCATCTGATCCGCTGGGTGGCCGACCGCGAGTTGGTGGGGCCCGAGGCCACGCCGGTGCTGCACGACGTCCTGGACACCGAGATCTCGCCTGAGCTGGTCCCGGCCAAGGACGGAAAAATACAGTCGACCGAGGGCGCGGTCGGCCCCTACGCGCTGAACGACTTTTTCCTGTTCCACATCAACCGATACGGCATGACGCCGTCCAAGGTGGCCTTCCTCGCCCATCAGGCCTGGAAGGACGCGTCTCGCGGTCACTGGCCGGCTGGGATGCCCGAGGCCGAGAGGGTCGAATACGACTTGGTTGTGATCAAGCACTGGCTGAGAAAATTTCTGGTCCGCTTCTTTCAGACCAGCCAGTTCAAACGTTCGGCTCTGCCCAACGGGCCAAAAGTGGTCACCGGCGGCTCTCTATCTCCGCGCGGCGACTGGCGGGCGCCCTCCGACGCCACCGCGCGGGTTTGGCTGGACGAACTGGAGGCGCGAGTTCCGGACTCCTAGAGTGCGGCGCGCGGTCTCAGCCTTGGGCGCGCTCGCGGACGTCGATCATCCCAATTATCTCGGGCTAAGCGCCTCTGCCGCTATGAGCTCCGCCAGCCCATCGCGCCAGTCGGCGTAACGCGGCCGCCAGCCCAGTTCGGCCTTGGCGCGAGCGTTGGAAACACGCTTTGAGTCCAGATAGAAGCGGCGCATGCCGTCCGAAATCGCAGCGTCAGTCCAGTCGATCTGGGGCGGACGGGGCAGGCCCAGACGTTCTGAAGTCCATTCCATGACCACATCAGCGGCCTCGGGTGCATCGTCGGTCAGATTATAAATCCCGCCCGGCCGGGGCCGCGCCATGGAGGCGAGCAGGCCTGAGACGGCATCGTCGACGTGAATGCGGTTGAACACCTGGCCGGGCTTTCGGATCAGTCGCGCCTGGCCCGCCTTCAGTTTCTCGATGGGCGAACGGCCGGGGCCGTAGATAGCCGGCAGGCGGACGATCTGCACGGTCAGTCCCATGCCGCGGCCGGCGTCCAGCCATTCCCGCTCAGCCCTGACCCGGCGCGCCCCCTCCAGGCTGGCGGCGTGCAGTGCGTCGCCCTCGAAAGCCCAACCGCCGGCCCGATCGCCGTAGACGGCGGTAGAGGAGACATAGCCGATCCAGTCGGGATAGGCGCCCGACGTCGAAAGCGCAGCCAAGAGGGCCTTGGCGCCGGGACAGCCGCCGCGCTCTGGCGGCGCGGTGACCGCCACGACCGAGGCTCGGGCGCAGGCGTCGCGCAGGGCGAGGGCGTCGGCTGGATCGATCGCCTCGACACCCAGGCGGGACAAGGCGCCGCGCCGGTCGGCGTCCCGCGACGTGGCGATCACGGCGCGGCCGTCGGCTGTCATCCGCCGAGCCAGGGCTTCGCCCAGATAGCCGGCGCCGAAGATCAGGGCCGCGTCGTCGGCCGTCGCCATTCAGACGACCCGCAGCCGCTCGGACGGCGGGGGCGGGGTCAGGGCTTCGGTGCGCGCGGCGTTCCAGGCCGAGACGCACGGGACCTTGGAAAGGTCGGCCCGCCCGGCGTACCGTCGGGCGATCTGGGTCACTTCATCCAGCAACCCGTCCTCCAGGGTGATGGGGCTGAGGCCGAGATCCTTGAAGCCCTGGTTCTCGACGACAAGTTCGTTCTCGTCCGCCTCCTGACGCGGATTGGCGACGAACTTGATTTTTGCGCCGGTCATGTCGGCGACGCGTTGGGCGAGGTCGCGGACGCGGCGACTCTCGGTCATCTGATTGAGGATCCTCACCCGCTCGCCTCGGGTCGGCGGGGTCTCCAGCGCCAGAGCCACGCAGCGAACCGTATCCTGGATATGGATAAAGGCCCGCGTCTGGCCGCCCGATCCATGTACCGTCAGCGGATAGCCCACCGCCGCCTGCATCAAAAAGCGGTTCAGCACTGTGCCGTAGTCGCCGTCATAATCGAAGCGGTTGATCAGTCGCTCGTCCTTGCGAGTCTCCTCGGTCTGGGTGCCCCACACGATGCCCTGATGCAGGTCGGTGATTCTGAGCCCGTCGTTCCTGGCGTAGAACTGGAACAGCAGGGCGTCCTGGGTCTTGGTCATGTGA
>CAZITK010000202.1:0-3485 GCA_964542145.1 uncultured Brevundimonas sp. | reverse complement strand
GCTGTCGATCCTGACGCCCTCGAGAAAGCCGGTCGCAGAGGCCGCGCGCGCCGAAGGCGCGTCGATCAATCCCGATGACGTCTCGGGCGTCGGCCGCGTCGTACTGGCGGTGAAGCCCGCAAAGTGGCGCGAGGCCGCCGGGCTGCTGGCCGGGCGTCTGGCCGACGACGCCGTGATCGTCTCCGTCATGGCGGGCGTGCGGAACGCCGACCTGAAAGCCGCATTCGAGCGACCGGTCGCTCGGGTGATGCCGACCACGGCCGTGGCGGTCGGCCTGGGTGCGGCGGCCGTGTGGGCGGAAGACGACACGGCCCGGCTGGCCGCCCACGCGCTGTTCGATCCCATCGCGCGGACCGTCGACCTGGGCGACGAGGCGCTGATCGATGTGGCGACCGCCATGTCGGGCTCGGGCGCGGCCTATGTCTACGCCTTCGTCGAGGCGCTGGCGGCGGCGGGCCGGGCGCGGGGGCTGGCCCCGGACCAGGCCCTGACGCTGGCCGAGGCGACCGCGTCGGGCGCCCTGGCCATGATGGCCGAGGACGGCCGCTCGCCGGCCGAACTGATCGCCGAGGTGGCCTCGCCGGGCGGCACGACACAGGCGGGTCTTGCGAGTTTGAATCCGCGCCTGTCGGAGGCCGTGGCCGAGGCGGTCGCATCGGCCCTGGCGCGGGCGCGCGAACTCGGCGGCTAGAGCCTGGTCGGCTGAAGTGGAATCGCTTCGCGATTCCGCTGATGCCGTGAATCAGGCTCCAGCTATGAGCGAGAGCTTGATTCGGTCGCGCATCACATCCGGGCGCCCCATCAGATCAATCACCGCCGCTGTGTCCAGGCAGAGGATCAATCGTCCCACGCCCGGATCGGCGTGATTGTCTGCGGCGGCGGATCGGGAAACGGTTCGTTCGGATCGCCCAGCGAGTCGATGTGCTCCCAGAACGCTCGCCATTCCGCGTCGGTCCTTGGCCGCCGTCGAGGTTCCGGCTTCGGTTCCAGGATGACGGCGTCCCCGTCGCGGCGAATGCGGACTTCCTTCGTATCGAAGCGAAAGGCCTTCGGCAGGCGCACGGCCTGGCTTCCGCCGTGGGTGAAGACCTTCGCCGTTTCCTCGACGCCGGACTTGGTCGCGGCCATGACGGCCTCCATATCTACGAAACGTAGATATGCCGTCCCGCGCGTTTCGGCGATCAGACGTCCAGCAGGAACCGGTTCGGGTCCTCCAGGTGCTCCTTGACGCGCACCAGGTAGGTCACGGCCTCCTTGCCGTCGACGATGCGGTGATCATAGCTGAGCGCCAGGTACATCATCGGGCGGATCACCACCTGGCCGTCGATGGCCATCGGCCGCTGGACGATGTTGTGCATGCCGAGGATCCCCGACTGCGGCGCGTTCAGGATCGGCGTCGACATCAGCGAGCCGTAGACCCCGCCGTTGGTGATGGTGAAGGTGCCGCCCTGCAGCTGGTCCAGCGTCAGGTCGCCGTCGCGGGCCAGCTTGCCCAGACGCGCGATCTCCTTCTCGATGCCGGCGAGGGACAGTTGGTCGGCGTCGCGCACCACCGGCACGACCAGGCCGCGCTCGGTGCCGACGGCCATGCCGATGTCGTAGTGGTTCTTGTAGATGATGTCCGTGCCGTCGATCTCGGCGTTGACCGCCGGGATCTGCCGAAGCGCATTGACCACCGCCTTAACGAACAAGCTCATGAAGCCCAGCTTCACGCCATGGCGCTTCTCGAAGGCCTCCTTGTACTGGGCGCGCAGGGCCATCACGGCCGACATGTCCACCTCGTTGAAGGTGGTCAGCTGAGCCGCCGAGTTCTGGCTCTCCTTCAGACGCCGGGCGATCGTCTGACGCAGGCGGGTCATCTTGACCCGTTCCTCGCGCGGACCGGTTTCGCGGGGCGCGGTCGCCTGAGGCGTGGCGGGCGCAGCCTTGGGCGCCGAGGCGGCGGTCAATGCGTCGGCCTTTGTGATGTTGCCCTTTGGTCCGGTGGCCGGGATTGCCCCGGGATCGAGCTTGTTCTCGGCCACCACGCGCTGCACGGCCGGGGACAGATGTGGATCGTCGGAAACCTTGGCCTGGGCCGAGCCGGCGTTGGCCGGCCGCGACGACGGAGCGGCCGAGCCCGACACCTTACCGATCACCTGACCCGGCTTGACCGTGGCGCCGTCGGGCGCACCGATCTCGGACAGAACACCGTCGGCGGGCGAGGCGACCTCGACGGCCACCTTGTCGGTCTCGATCTCGACCAGCAGCTCGTCCTTCTTCACGGCGTCGCCGGCCTTCTTCAGCCACGTGCCGATCGTGCCCTCAGCCACGCTCTCGCCCATGGTCGGCACGGCGATGGAGACGGCGTCTGCCTTGGAGCCCGGCGCTTCGGCGCGCTGGGTCTCGGTCTCCGTCTTCTGCGGCGCCGCTGCGGCCTTGGGCGCTTCGGGTCGCGCATCGCCCGCCGCGCCCTCGGTGACGCTGCCCAGCACCGTGCCCGGGGTGACGGTGTCGCCCTCCGCGGCCTTGATGTCGCTCAGCACCCCATCAGCCGGTGCGACGACCTCAAGCGAGACCTTGTCCGTCTCCAGCTCGACCAGCGGTTCGTCCTTCTTGACCGGTTCGCCGGGCTTCCTGGTCCATTTGGCGATGGTGGCCTCGGTCACCGATTCTCCGAGGGCGGGGGTCAGGATGTCGGCCATGGCGGGGTCCGGATCTTTCTGGTCAGGCGTCGTGGGCGGTCGGCGCGGCGGGGTTGAGCCTTCGCTTATCAGGCGAAGGCCTCGGAAAGGAAGGCTTCGAGTTCTTTCAGGTGGCGGCTCATCTGGCCGGCGGCGGTCGAGGCAGAGGCGGGACGGCCGACGTAGCGGGCGCGCCTTGCGCTTACGTCCAGCTTCTCCAAGGTGAGTTCAAGCCACGGATCGACAAAGGTCCAGCCGCCCATGTTCTTGGGTTCTTCCTGGCACCAGACCAGCTCGGCCTTGGGAAAACGGGCCAGTTCGGTCATCAGCGACTTCATCGGCCACGGATAGAACTGCTCCAGTCGCAACAGATAGACGTCGTCGATCCCGTGCTTTTCGCGCTGCTCCAAGAGGTCGTAATAAACCTTGCCCGAGCACAGGATGACGCGCCGGATGTCCTTGTCGGTCCGGATCTTCACCCCGGCGACATCCGGTCGGGCCTGGGCGTCGTCATGCAGCACCCGGTGGAAGCTCGACCCCTCGGCCAGATCGGCCAGGGTCGACACCGCCTTCTTGTGTCGGAGCAACGACTTGGGCGTCATCAGAATCAGCGGCTTCCTGAACGGTCGGTGCATCTGGCGGCGCAGGATGTGGAAATAGTTGGCGGGAGTGGTGCAGTTGGCGACCTGCATATTGTCTTCCGCGCAGGCCTGCAGGAACCGCTCCAGTCGAGCGGAAGAGTGTTCCGGCCCCTGGCCCTCATAGCCGTGAGGCAGCAACATAAC
Source organism: uncultured Brevundimonas sp. (assembly GCA_964542145.1). Lineage (GTDB taxonomy): Bacteria > Pseudomonadota > Alphaproteobacteria > Caulobacterales > Caulobacteraceae > Brevundimonas. The sequence goes on along the minus strand of CAZITK010000202.1, from coordinate 37 downwards.
GAGGCCGCACATGCGCAGCCACTTGCGCTCGCCCGAC
>CAZITK010000201.1:0-3494 GCA_964542145.1 uncultured Brevundimonas sp. | reverse complement strand
TTCCTGGGCGGCAGCTTCTATTCCATCGCCATGCTGCCCGAGCCGTGGCGGACCGTGACCCTGTTCAATCCGGTGGTTTATCTGATCTCCGGCTTCCGCTGGAGCTTCTACGGGACCGGCGACGTGGGAGTGGTTTGGAGCCTTCTAGCCACCTTCGGCTTCATGATCGCCTGCCTTGCCGGCATCGCCTGGATCTTCCGCACAGGTTATCGTCTCAAGCCCTGAGCGCCTATCCGTCACGCTTTCGCCCCCTTCTCCGCCCAGACGGCCGGGGCCTGTCCCAGCCGGAGCCGTGGCCCGTCCATGTCGTCCAAGCCGCCTTCCCCTGATGCGCCGCGCGATCCGATCCCGCCGGATCAGGACCCCGCAGGTCAGCGGACGCTCCAGGAGGCCGCGAGCGGATGGACCCGCGCCAATCCCTGGGGTCGCCAGCCCGGGTCGGTTTTCATTGCTGACGCCTACGCCGCACCTAGCGCCCACCAGCCGCGCCCCGTCAGCGAACTGAGCCGGCCGGCTACGCCCGTCGCGCGCCCCAACCGCGTGACTGCGCCGGATTCCAGCCGTTCGGTGCTGAGCGGCTCGGTCCTGCCGATGGCGCGTCGCGCCGCGCCCCGTCCAGCTCCTTCCCTTGCGCCGCCCAGCTCACTTCATCCCGCGTCCGTTGCCACCGCGTTAGACGCCCGACCGACGGGCGCTCTGGATATGCCGCCGCCCCCGTCCAAGCCAATCGCGCGCGAGCCGGTGGCGCCCGAACAGCCGAACGAGGCGCAGGCACCGTTCGAAGTCAGCCTGCCACCGTCAACGCCGCGCGCCCAAGCAGCACCTTCCTCGCCCTCCGGCTCCGCGCAAGCGGCGTCATCGCGCGGTTCGTCTCCTCTCGAGATCGCCGAAGCGGTGCTGGCGCCAGCCGCCTCGGCGGTCGGACGCGCCACCGCCCGGCGTTCGACACGGCGGCGGCGCACCCTGCTGATCGCCGGGGGCGCGGTCGCGGCCATGGCCATTGTGATGGCGGTGCTGTTGATGACCCGTCCAGACGGCGAGCCAGAGCGAACCGGCATTCTGCCCGCGCCAGCCGAGGTCGCCCCGTCCATGAGAGAGACCCCGAGGGAGACCGCGCCCGTCGAGGCCGCGCCGGCCCCCTTGCCGCCGCGCGGCAAGACCAACGAGCCCGCGCCGACGCCGCCACCTGTGCAAGCACAGGCGCCTCGGCCCGTGCCGGTCCAGACCCCGCCCGCCCAGGCGACTCCGCTCCAGCCGGCCCCGGCTCAGCCAACACCAGAGCCTCAGCCCGAGCCGATTCTCATTCCGGTGGAGCCGTTGATACCCGTGACGCCGGCACGATCCCTGCCGACCGATCCCGACGCACCTGTGGTCACCCGCCCGCCGACCCTGGATCCCGAGGGCTGACGACCCTCAGCCGTAGAGGTCGCCCAGATAGACGCGACGGACTTCGGGGTTCCGAACGATCTCGTCCGGCTTGCCCTCGAACAGCACCTCGCCCGCGTGAATGATGGCGGCGCGGTCTATGATGTCGAGCGTCTCGCGCACATTGTGATCGGTGATCAGCACGCCAATGCCCTGGCCGGCCAGATAGCGGATGACCTCGCGGATATCGGAGATGGCCAGGGGATCGATGCCGGCGAAGGGCTCGTCCAGCAGCATGAAGCTGGGCTTTGACGCCAGCGCCCGGGCAATCTCCACTCGCCGCCGCTCGCCGCCCGAAAGCGACGTGGCGCGCGCCGCGCGCAGGTGGCCGATGTTGAGCTCTTCCAGCAAGCGCGTGGTCTCGCGCGCGGCGACTGACCGATCCTTCTCGATCAGCTCGACCACGGCGGCGACGTTCTCCTCGACCGTCATGCCGCGAAAGATCGAGGCTTCCTGGGCCAAATAGCCGACGCCCATGCGGGCACGCTGGTACATGGGCTGTTGGGTGATCTCGACCCCGTCCAGCCAGATGGAGCCATAGTCCGGCGCGATCAGGCCGGTGATCATGTAGAAACAAGTGGTCTTGCCCGCGCCATTGGGGCCCAGAAGACCGGCCACCTCGCCGCGCTCCACGTGCAGGGAGACGTTGCGGACCACCTGACGCGCGCCGAAGGAGCGGCCGACGCCTTCGACCCGGAGGCCGGTGCGAGCGGGCTCGGGCGAGGACCGGGGCGCGGTCGCCTCAGCCGCCGGCGTGGGCGCCGGCGCGGTGTCGAGGTTGAGGGCCGAGAGCTCCTTGCGCGCCAAGGCGGCTCAGTTCCCGCTGTTCGGATAGAAGACGCCGCGCACGCGATTGCCATTCGACGTCGGCGCGCCCTGCATCTGCGCCCGCCCGGTCTGGGTGTTGTAGGTCAGGCGCGAGCCGGTCATCACGTTCTCGCCCTGGGTGAGGATGACATCGCCGGTCACCGTCAGGGTATTGGCGGCGATGTTGAACACGGCGCGGTCACCGCGCGCGGTCTGCTCCGGCGTGACGAAATAGACATCGCCGACCGCCTCAAGGCGCGAGACGCCTCCCGACAGGCGGTTGTCGCCCTCGCCCTCGAAATAGGCGTCCAGACGATTGGCGCGCAGACGATTGTCGTCCTGGGTCGCCTCGGCGCGACCGATATAGGAAATGCGGCCTTCGCCCTGATCCAGTTCGAAGTCGTCGCTGCCGATGCCGATCGGTCCGCCGCTGCGGCTGATCTGGGCGACGGCCACGCCCGAGCCGAGGATCACGGCGGCGGCGGCCAGGGCGAGGGTCAGGCGTTTCATCGAGGGTGCGTCCGTTTCCCGACCGATCTAGGGTGTTCCGGCCGGATTCAAAGTGCTGGTGACCTTGTTATCACCGTCTCCGCTGAACGTAACCCGACGACCCTGGTCGGTGATGGTGAAGGATTGAGCCGAGATCTGGCCCAGCGCGCCCGAGCCCTCGATCCCCTTGTCGCCGGTGACCACCCCGGTGCGGGTGTCGACTACGGCCTCCGGCGTGACGAACACGAAGCCCGCGCCCGCGTCCTCGATCCGCACCCGGTCGCGCAGGATCAGGCTCTTGTTGGTCTCGTCATAGATGCCGTGCCCGGCCGACAGCTCCGAACTCGTGCCGGGGCTGAGATCCAGCCGCACCAGCGGCCCGTCCAGCCGGAAGAAGCCGGTGGCCGGATCACGCACCGCCTGCTGGGCGCCGATGACGAAAGCGCGGCCCTGTTCGTCCTGACCCTGGAAGCGGGGATTGGCCAAACGGACTTCCTGCGCCTCGCGATCGCGTTCCATGCCGGAAATCACGGACCGCCCAACGATCCAGGCCAGCACCGCCCCGCCCAGCACCAGGATGACGACGGGCAGCACCCGGCGGAACCAGTGCACCCGTCGAGAACGGGCGCGCCAGGCCTCGGCCGCCCTGGCCACGCGCGCCTCGTCGGCCGCGCGGCGGCTGGCCGCGTCGTCCGGATCGGGAGAGGGCGCGTCTGTATCGGCCATCAGCTGTGGGCGAAGATATCCACCTCGTCCCAGCCCTCGAGGTCGAG
>CAZITK010000200.1:0-3516 GCA_964542145.1 uncultured Brevundimonas sp. | reverse complement strand
CGGCGGCGTACCAGTCCGAGACCTCGGCGTTGCCCCGGTCGCCGATGGCGTGGGTGGCGATCTGGATGCCGCCGCGCAGCGCGGCCTCGTAGATGTACAGGGCCTGTTCGCGGGTCATCTGCATCAACCCCCTGGTCTCGGGCGCATCCGCGTAGGGTTGGAAGAGGGCCGCCCCACGCGAGCCCAGCGCGCCGTCGGCGTACATCTTGATGGCGCGGGTGATGACGCGGCCGTCAGCCGCGCTGCGCGGACCGGAGGCGATCAGGGCCTCGGCGCCGTCAGGCGTGACGGCGTTGTAAACCCGGACGGGCGCCTCGCCGGCCTCGGCCATCTGTTCCAGTAGGGGAATGTCTGCCCAAGGCGCGCTCATGAAATGCAAGCCCGTCCAACCGTGGCGCGCCTCGAAGGCGAAACCCTCGCGGTAGGCGGCGCGGCGGGCGGCCTCGTCCTGCTCTGGCCTCAGGTCGGCTATCAGGCTCTGGGCGGCGTCGATCAGCATGCCGGTCGGTTGACCCGCTGCATCCCTGAGCATGTCGCCGCCGTCGGGGATGACCGTGTCGCCGGTAATCCCGGCCAGCTCAAGCGCCGGGCTGGACGCGACCAGGGCGTGGCCATCGGCGCGGGTCAGGACCACGACCCGCCCCGGGGCGGCGGCGTCCAGATCCTGGCGATTGAGGAAGCGCGCCTCGGGCCAGTGGGTTTCGATCCAGCCGCGCCCGATGATCGGCCCCGCGGGATGGGCCACGGCCCAGGCCGAGAGCCTCGCCATAGCCTCGACGGCCGAGGCGGCGCCTTCGAGATTCAGGGTAGTTTCGCGCTGGCCGATCCCGTCCAGGTGGGCGTGGCCGTCGGTGAAGCCGGGAAACAGCGTCGCCCCTTGCAGATCGATAAGCTCGGCGCCCGCCGGCGCCTCGGGCAGATCGGCCAGGGCGCCGACGAAGGCGATCCGGCCATCTCGGACCAGGATCGCCTCCGCCGTCGGCGTCGCCTCGACGCCGGTGTGGATGGTTCCGCCCCGGATGACCAGGTCCTGGGCGGCCGCCGGCGCGACCAGGGCGGCGCCGGCGATAAGGGAAATGGTGAGACGACGCATGCGGCGGGCTCCGGTCCAGGACAGGACGACGCGCCCCGTCCCGGACCTTGTCTCAGCCAATGGCCGCGGCGTCACCCCCGACAAGCTCACTCGGTCGCGGAGCGCACCTCGACGGGCAGGCCCAGGGCCTCCAGTTGCGGCTGGACCACCGAGGCGTCGCCGACCACCACCCAGACAAATTGGCTGGGGTCGATGGCGGCGCGAGCGGCGGCGTCCATCTCGGTCGCCGTCATGGCGTTGATCCGCCCGGCCAGGGTCTCCTGATAGTCGTCTGGGCGTCCGTACAGGGCGTTCGAGCGCAGGGCGCCTAGAATCTGCATGGACGTCTCATAGCTGCCCGACAGGCTGCGGGTGTCGCCCTGGATCGTACGCTCGCGTTCCTCGGGCGTGACGCCCTCGGCGGTCAGGAAGCGATTGTACTGATCCATCAGGGCCTGGATCGACTCGCCCGTACGGTCGGCCTGGACCGGAGCATTGATGACCAGCGGCATGCGGTTCTGCAAGGTGCTGACACTGCCGCGCACCCCATAGGACCAGCCCTTGGTCTCGCGCAGGTCGGCATTGATCCGCGACATGAAGTCCGTGCCCAGAACCGTGTTGGCCGTGGTGAGGGTCAGGATGTCGTCGGTGCCCGACATCGGCAGCACCAGGCCGCCCTGGATCAGGGACTGGGGCGACTGCGGACGGTCGATCAGGACGACGCGCGGCGAAGCGGCCGGGGGCTGGGCGGCGAAGTCCTTGGTCCCCTTGGCCGTCGAAGGCGCCTGCCAGTCGCCGAAGGCGGCTTCCAGACGAGGCGTGATCTCGGCCAGCGGCAGGTCCGAGACGACGAACAGCTGGGCGTTGTCGGGACGGATCCAGGTGGCGTGCTCGGCGGCCAGGTCCTCACGCGAGAGCGCGCGGATCACCGCCTCGTCGCCCGAGCCGCTGGCCGGACGGCCGTAGGGGCTTTCCGCGCCATAGAGGATCGGCATCAGGGCGCGGCCAGCCAGGGCGGCCGGCTGGGTGCGCTCGCTGGCCAGGCCCGCCAGACGCTGGGCGCGCAGACGCTCGACCTCGGCCGGGGCGAAGGCCGGGTTGCGGACCACGTCCGCCAGCAGTTCAAGCGACGGATCGAGGTTGGTGGTCATGGCCGACAGGCTGGCCGTTGTGCGGTCCATCGACGAGCCGACATTGATGCTGGCGCCCAGACGCTCCTGGGCCTCGGCCAGGGCGACGGAATCGCGCGTGGTCGTGCCCTCGCGCATGACGTTCAGCATCAGGGTGTGGGCCCCCAGGCGGTCCGCGCGATCGGCGGCGACGCCGGCGTCGAAGTCCAGGGCCACCCGGGTCACCGGCACCGTGGTCGCCTGGGCGTAGATCACCTCGATGCCGTTCGACAGCCGGGCGCGCTCTACGTCTGGAAACTCGACGTTAGAGACCTCGCCGATCTGCGGCAGGGGCTCGCGCTCGACCCGCTCGATCGGCTCGGCCGGAACGGGGGCGGCGCCGGACGGCGTGGCGGCCGCCTCTTCATAGGCCTCGCGCTCGCCCGGCTTGACGATCTGGCTGTAGACCGGACGGCTCAGCCACTTCTGCATGGCGGCCTGGACCTGGGCCGGCGTCACCGCCGCATAGGCCTGAAGCTCCTTCTTGTAGAATTCCGGATCGCCCGCATAGAGCTGGCCCTCGGCCAGGACCGAGGCCTTGCCGTTGGCGGTCTCCAGACCCTGGATGCGGCGCGAAGCCATTTGGGTGACGACCCGATCGATCTCTTCCTGGGTCGGGCCGTTGGCGATCAGATCGGCCGCAACCTCGTCCATGCGCCGGGCCACGGCCTCGGCGTCCTCGCCGGGCTTGACCATGGCCATGTAGCTGAACATGCCCACGCGTTGGAACGACGAATTGCCGGACGAGACAGCCGAGGCCGTCTGGTCGCCGCGCACCAGGGCGTTGTCCAGGCGCGAACTGGCCAAACCGCCCAGGATAGAGGCGCCGACGCTGAGCGGCACGGCGTCCGGGTCCAGCATCCCCGGCACGGCCCAGGTGCGGCTGATCCGGGTCTGGGCCACCCGGTCGTGCAGAACCTGTTCGATCGGCGCCGCCAGGGTCGGAACATCGGCCTGAGCGGGCTCCAACTGCGGGCCACGCGGGATGTGGCCGAAGTACTGGTTCATCAGGCGGCGAGCGGTCGCCTCGTCGATATCACCCGACAGGACGATGACGGCGTTGTTCGGTCCGTAGCTGGCGCGGAACCAGTCGCGCACCGTCTCCATCGAGGCCGCGTCCAGATCGGCCATCGAGCCGATGGTCGAGTGACGATACGGATGACCCTCGGGGAACAGCGCCTCGAGCGTGGCGTAATAGGTTAGACCATAGGGCTGGTTGTCGCTCTGGCGCTTCTCGTTCTGAACGACGCCGCGTTGCAGATCGAGCACCTCCTG
>CAZITK010000199.1:0-3520 GCA_964542145.1 uncultured Brevundimonas sp. | reverse complement strand
CTTGCCCTTGGACGAACCGCCCGAGCGACCGGTCAGCTCGGCCATGACCTCTTTCGGGTCCATGCCGGCGCACAGCATGTGGCCGTGGTCGCGGTAGCCGGTGATGATCTTGTCGTGGCCCTGCTTGACGCTGGCCTGCACGCCCACCGCCACGGCCTCCTGGCCGATGTACAGGTGGCAGAAGCCGCCGATCAGGCCCATGCCGTACAGCTGCCCCGCCCGCTCCTCGAAACGGCGGATCAGCACCATCTCGCGGTAGTAGCCGAGCAGCTCGTCCTTGGACGCGCCGATATCGTTCGCCAGCTTTTGCGGGGCGTCTCCGGAAGCGTTCTTCTGGGACGCGCTCTTCTGGGCGGCGGCCTTCGCCATCCGGCATCCTCCGATGCGGCCCGCGCGGGGCCTTGTGTGCGGAGGGACCGAAGACCCTCCTGTCGTTAGGGAAAGGGCGCTTTAGCCGCTTCGTTCCCGCAAGGCAAAACCGCCAAGCGGGGCTGTAACCGAAGTTCAGGAAGCGGTCGTCCGTTCCAGCCGGATGACATAATCCCGCGGGTCCGCAAAACCCAGCACCACCCGCGCCCGTTCCTCAAGCAGATCGCGCGAAAGATTGTCGGTGCGGAGATACAGTGCGCGCGCCTCAAGATCGGAGCGCTGGGCGCGGAGCTGCTCCAGCTGGGCCGTGCGGCGCTCCAGCATGGCCTCGCGATCGGCGCCCGTCAGCAGCCCTCGCTGGCCCGTCAGGGACTGGATCCCGAAATAGATGATCAGCAACGCCAGGAAGGCGGTGGGGAGGTAAGGCTTCATCCGTTCAGGCAACTCGGACGCTCCTTCTGAGCGCGAACAAACACGGTCACGAAGACGTGCCTGAAAATGCCTAACGAACCGTAGCTTGGCCTTATTAACCGCATCTGGCCATCACAGCGGGCACAACGGTTCACGACGGTCACGACAAGAGCGACGAAAGCTTCTCCTGGCGTTGACGCGCCTTGGGCATCGTTGGGTTCGACGTCCATCCGGTGTCGGTCATGATAGAACGACGGCCAAAGATGTCAGCAGGCCCTTCCAGAATGTCATGTTGACATGACACGCGGTGACTGTCAGGCTGCCCTTACATTCACTGGAGAACCACCATGTTGGTCAGCACCTATCGCAACGGAACCGCCGCGGGGCGTCGCTATGTCATCCGCACCTTCGCCTTCATGGTTCCCTACGTCGTCATCTGTCTGGCAGCGATGGGCGGAGCATTCGATGAGGTCATCGGTCGGCCCGCTGGGTGGTTCCTCGCCGGCGTGGTCTCAGCGCCGGTACTGGGCCAGATCTGGGCCACTCTGTCCCTGATGCGTGAGAGCGACGAGTTCGTCCGCGCCGTGGTCGCCAAACAGTTCATCCTGGCCTCGGGCATCGCCATGGCGGGCGCGACCTTGTGGGGGTTCGGCGAGAGCTTCGCGGGGGCGCCGCACCTCCCCGCCTGGCTGATCTATCCGCTGTTCTGGGGCGCCTTCGGCGTCGTCGCGCCCTTCGTAAAGGCATCGAACTGACATGCGTAACAGCCTGAGAGTATTACGCGCCGAGCGCGGCTGGACCCAGGAACAGCTGGGCCAAGCCCTTGGCGTGTCGCGCCAGGCGGTCAACGCCCTGGAAACCGAGAAACACGACCCGTCGCTCGACCTCGCGTACCGCATCGCCGCCCTGTTCCAGCGTCCGTTGGAAGATATCTTCGAAAACCCGCACGCTTGAGGACGTGATCCGTCCAAGGAATCATCAGCATGACTCATGTTCGTCCCAAGAGGCAGCGCGCTCTTGCGCTGGCTCTTTCCGCACTCGGCCTGTTGGCCGTCGTCCCGACGGTCGAGGCCCGCACCCAGGAGGCTCCGGCCGCTACGGCCACCCCGGCGTTCGTGTCCTCTCGACTGTCGGTCGAGGTCGTCGGTCACGGGCCCGACGTCATGCTGATCCCAGGCTATGCATCGTCGCGAGAGGTCTGGCGGGTCACCGCCGACCGCCTGAGCGCCACCCATCGGGTGCATCTGGTGCAACTGGCTGGCTTCGCCGGGGAGCCATGGATCCACGGCGACGGTCCGCTGCTGAAGCCCGCCGTCGAAGCCTTGGCCGCCTATATCGATCAGTCCGCACTGGAGCGGCCCGCCGTGGTCGGCCACTCCATGGGCGCTCTGGCGGGTCTGATGCTGGCTCAGGCTCACCCCGACCGGATCGGCAAGCTGATGAGTGTCGACAGCCTGCCCTTCTTCGCGGCGATGCAGGGACCGACGATGACGGCCGACGCAGTGCGCCCGATGGCCGAAGCCACCGCGAGCATGATCGCCTCGGCCGACGACGCCGGCTTCCGCGCGGGTCAGGAGGCCACGGCTCAGGGCCTGGCCCGCGACCCGGCCACGCGGACCGCCATGGTGGAATGGTCGATGGCTTCGGATCGGCAGGCTCTCGCGTCGGGCATCCGTGACGTCATGCTCACCGACGCCCGCCCCGGGCTGGCCCGCATGACCACGCCGGTCACCGCCCTCTACGCCGCCGACGCCGTCGGCGGGGCGCCCGCCGCCATGGCCGACGCGTTATGGAGGCGTGAGTACGCCGACCTGCGGGGCGTGACCCTGATCCGAGTGGACGACAGCCGCCACTTTATCATGGCCGATCAGCCGGAGCGGTTCGCCGAGCTGCTGGATGCATTCCTGGCGGAATAGGCCGGGCCTAGCCCAGCAACATGCGGTCGCCGAAATACTCCGCCTGGTCGCCGAGCAGTTCCTCGATCCGCAGAAGCTGGTTGTATTTGGCGGTGCGGTCCGAGCGGGCCAGGGACCCGGTCTTGATCTGCCCGCAGTTGGTCGCCACGGCCAGGTCGGCGATCGTGGCGTCCTCCGTTTCGCCCGAGCGGTGGCTCATCACCGCCGTGTAGCCCGCACGGTGGGCCAGATCGACGGCGTCCAGGGTCTCGGACAGGGTGCCGATCTGATTGACCTTGATCAGGATGGAGTTGGCCAGTCCCTCGCCGATGCCGGCGGCCAGGCGGGCCGGGTTGGTCACGAACAGGTCGTCGCCGACCAGCTGGACCTGGTCGCCCAGGCGCTCGGTCAGAGCCTTCCAGCCCTCGAAGTCGTCCTCGGCCATGCCGTCCTCGATCGAGACGATCGGGAAGCGCTCGCACAGGTCCGCCAGGTAGCTCGCCATGCCCTGGGCGTCGAGCGTCTTGCCCTCGCCGGTCATGGCGTATTTGCCGTCCTTGAAGAATTCGGTGGAGGCGACGTCCAGGCCGAGGTGGAAGTCCTCGCCCGCCAGGTATCCGGCCGCCTGACCCGCCTTGGTTATAAAGGCCAGGGCTTCCTCGGCGGACTTCAGGTTGGGGGCGAAGCCGCCCTCGTCGCCGACATTGGTGTTGTGGCCTGCGTCCTTCAGCTGCGTCTTCAGGGCATGGAAGATCTCGGCGCCCATGCGCAGGGCGTCGGAGAAGCTGTCCGCGCCGGTCGGCAGGATCATGAACTCCTGGATGTCGATCGGATTGTCGGCGTGG
>CAZITK010000198.1:0-3545 GCA_964542145.1 uncultured Brevundimonas sp. | reverse complement strand
CAGCCTGTCGCCCCGCAGCCGCAACGCCCAGGTCGAGCTGTTCCAGTCGGGCGATGTGGACTTCCTGGTCGCCACCGACGCCATCGGCATGGGGCTGAACATGGACGTCGACCATGTCGCCTTCGCGGGCCTCCGGAAGTTCGATGGCCGTCGGACCCGCTGGCTTTACGCCCACGAGATCGGCCAGATCGCCGGCCGGGCCGGGCGCCACCTGCGCGACGGGACGTTCGGCGTCACCGGCGAGTGCGAGGAGTTGGACCCCGACCTGATCGAACAGGTGGTCGAGCACCAGTTCGAGCCGGTCGAGGCGGCGGAGTGGCGGAACGCCCGGCTTGACTTCGACACCCTGCCCGATCTGCTGCGTTCGCTGGAGCTGGCGCCGGGGATTGAGGGCCTGCGCCTGACCCAGCCAGCCCTGGACGAACAGCTGCTGCGTCGCGCCGCCCAGGACCCGGAGGTCAAGAAGGTGGCCCGCTCACGCGGGGCCCTGATCCGCTTGTGGGATGCTTGCCAGCTGCCCGATTTCCAGAAAACCACCGCCGACGAGCACGCCCGGCTGGCTCGCGAGATATTCCAGGCTCTGACCAGTCGGCGGGGCCGCCTGACCCGCGACTGGTTCGAGCCGCGTTTTAACGACCTCGACCGCGACGACGGCCAGATCGACCAGCTTTCGGCGCGCCTCTCCGGCGTGCGCACCCTTTCCTACATCGCCGCGCGCGGCGACTGGCTGGATCGGCCCCAGGAATGGCGCGACCGCACCCGCGCCCTGGAGCAGCGGCTCTCGGATGTGCTGCACGAACGGCTGACCGCCCGTTTCGTGGATCGCCGCACCACCGCCCTGTTGCGCGCGCTCCATCTCGGCGCAGAGACGCCGGACCTGGGCGCCGAGGTCTCGACCGAGGGAGAGGTCACGGTCGAGGGCCAGACGGTCGGAAGGCTGGAAGGGCTTAACTTCGCCGCCGAAGCCGCCGGCTCCTCCCTGGAAGCGCGCGCCCTTCGGCTGGCCGCCTCGCGCGCCGCCGGGCCGGAGATCGCGCGCCGCCTGAGCCGCATCTCCGCCGAGCCGGGCGAAGCCTTTGCCCTTACACCCGACGGCCTGATCCTCTGGAAGGGCCAGGCGGTGGCGCGCACCGTCGGCCCAGATCCCTTCGCCCCGCGCCTGGCGCTGATCGGCGAGCTGGGGCCGGGCCCGGCGCGCGAGCGTGCGCGGCGGCGGATGGAGGCCTGGGCCGCGGGCGAGGCCGGGCGGGCGCTGCGGTCCTTGAAGCGGCTGCGGGGGGCGCTGGACGCCGGAACGCTTAAGGGCTTGTCACGCGGTCTGGCCTACCGGCTGGTCGAGGCGGGCGGGATCATCGATCGCCGCGCGGCGGCGGGGGACTTGGCGGCGCTTAGCCAGGCCGAGCGGAGGACCCTTCGCGCGTTTGGAGTGCGCGTCGGGCTGCACTCGGTATGGCTGCCAGACCTCCTCAAACCTCGCGCCCGCGCGGTCGCCTTGGCCTTCGCCAGAAACGCACCGGGAGGTGGGTTTCAGCCTGCCGCCGACGCCGTCCTGCCGATGCTGCCCGAGCCTGCGCCCTCGCCCCAGGTTCTGGCGGCCCTGGGCCGCCGCGCCGTCGGCAGCTTCGCCCCGCCGATCGAAACCCTGGAACGGTTCGAAGAACTCAGGCGCGAGGCGCTGCCGCTGGTGAAAGGCCAACCGATCCTGAGCGAGGCCGCCTTGGCCAAACTGGGCTGGACGCTGGATCAGGCGCGCCAGGTCGCCGCCGCCCTGCGTGAGCCCCGAGAGGCGCCTGGCAGGCCGCGGCCCCGGAAGGACTCGCCTTTCGCGGCCCTCGCCGCCCTCAAGCCCTCAGGACGACAGCTTCATCAGCACAAGGCCCGAGACGATCAGAACCGCCGCCACGATCCGTCCAAGGGTCAGCGGCTCGCCCAGCCAGGCGGCGCCGACGACAAAGGCGCCGACCGCCCCGATGCCGGTCCAGATGGTATAGGCCGTGCCAAGCGGAAGCGTCCGCATCGAAAACGACAGAAGACCAAAACTGGCGATCATGGCGACAAGCGTGACGATGGTCGGCCCCAGGCGGGTGAAGCCGTAGGACGCCTTCATCGACGAGGCCCAAACAACCTCGAGCAGACCGGCGACGAACAGAGCGATCCAGGCCATGATGGCCCTCCTTTCCGAAGGGCCGGGCCGTCCCGGTCTTGAGGCCCGGCCCCGTCAGCGGCGGCCAGGGCAAGGACGTGGCCTCGACTTCAGGGAATAATCTAGGGCCGGTGGGCGCCGGCGCAAGCGGGCCGGCGCCGTGACTTATACGGCGACGACCTCGGTCGCCTCCTCGGCCAGGATGGTCAGGCCGGCGGGGGTCACGTCGGCGAAGCCGCCCTTGACCGCGAACACCCGGCGGCTTGCGCCGTCGATGACCGTCACCATGCCCTCGCGCAGCGCCGTCATGAAGGGCGCATGGTTCGGCAGCACGCCGAAATCGCCCTCTTCGCCCGGGGCGTCGACCTGGTCCACGAGGCCCGAGAAGACCTCGCGTTCCGGGGCGACCAGGGAGAACGAAAGTTTGCCAGCCATCAGGCGTCCGCCGCCATCTTCTGGGCCTTCTCGACGGCTTCCTCGATGGCGCCGACCATGTAGAAGGCGGCTTCCGGCAGGTGGTCGTACTCGCCGTCGACGATAGCTTTGAAGCTGCGAATCGTGTCGGCCAGCTCGACGAACTTGCCCGGCGAGTTGGTGAACTGCTCGGCCACGAAGAAGGGCTGCGACAGGAAGCGCTGGATTTTGCGGGCGCGCGAGACGACCAGCTTGTCGTCTTCACTGAGCTCGTCCATCCCCAGGATGGCGATGATGTCCTTCAGGCCCTTGTACTGCTGCAGCACTTCCTGGACCGAGCGGGCGACGTTGTAGTGCTCCTCGCCGATGACCAGCGGGTCCATGATCCGGCTGGTCGAGTCCAGCGGGTCCACCGCCGGGAAGATCGCCTGGGCGGCGATGTCGCGGCTCAGCACGGTCGTGGCGTCCAGGTGGGCGAAGGCGGCGGCCGGCGCCGGGTCGGTCAGGTCGTCGGCGGGCACGTAGATGGCCTGCACCGAGGTGATCGAACCCTTGGTGGTGGTGGTGATGCGCTCCTGCATCGCGCCCATGTCGGTGGCGAGCGTCGGCTGGTAGCCCACCGCCGAGGGAATGCGGCCGAGCAGCGCCGACACTTCCGAGCCCGCCTGGGTGAAGCGGAAGATGTTATCGACGAAGAACAGCACGTCCTGGCCCTCCTCGTCGCGGAAGTATTCGGCCATCGTCAGGCCCGAGAGCGCGACGCGGGCGCGGGCGCCCGGCGGCTCGTTCATCTGGCCGAACACCAGCGCCACTTTCGAGCCCTCCGGCGTCGGGTTGCCCTCGGCGTCCTTGGCGATGACGCCCGCGTCGAGGAACTCGTGATAGAGGTCGTTGCCCTCGCGGGTGCGCTCACCCACGCCGGCGAACACCGACACGCCGCCGTGGCCCTTGGCGATGTTGTTGATCAGTTCCTGGATCAGCACGGTCT
>CAZITK010000197.1:0-3550 GCA_964542145.1 uncultured Brevundimonas sp. | reverse complement strand
CGGCCCTGAGGCTGGAGCCCGGCGACGGGGTGCGGGTGGCCGGGCGCGAGGGGCTGTGGCGGGTCGGGCGGGTGACCCGCGACGAGCAGCCGTCGGCCGAGGCGCGGCTCTACATGCCCGCGCCGCCGGTGGAGGTCGATCCCGACTGGCGGCCGGGCGATCCCCCGGGCGCGAGCGGCCGGCCGTTCCTGGCGATCCTGGATCTGCCGCCCCTTCCGGGGATGGGGATGGGGCCGGGGGCGGAGGATGACGCCCGGCCGCTGGCGGCGGTGGCGGTGGAGCCGTGGCGGCCCATGCGGGTCCATGCAGGGGGCGATGTCGAGGGGCTGACGCCGCGCGGCGATGTGACCAAGCCGGCGACGGTGGGGGTGCTTGCGGCGCCGCTGGCGCCTGGGCCGCTGCATCGGTGGGACGAGGTCAACGCGCTGGTGGTCCGGCTGGAGGGTCGGGCGCCGGAAAGCCGGAGCGCGCGGTCGGTGCTGGCGGGCGCGGGCGCGGTGGCTGTCGAGGCCAATACCGGCGCGGGGGACGGCTGGGAGATGGTGCAGTATCGGCGCGCGGACTTGGTGGAGCCGGGGCTGTGGCGGCTGAGCGGCCTGCTGCGCGGGCAGCAGGGGACCGACGGCGAGATGCGCGCCGGCTCGGCGGTCGGGGCGCGGGTCGTGGTGCTGGACGACGCCCTGGTGCGGCTGGAGGTAAGGGCGGGCGAGCGGGGCCTGCCGCTGATCTGGCGGGCGGGTCCAGCGGGAGCGCCGCCGGGCGGGGACAGCTTTACCGAGGTCGAGGCGGTCTGGCGGGGGATGCAGGCGCGGCCGTGGAGCCCGGCGCATCTGGCGGCGCGCGCCGACGGCGAGGGCGGCTATCGGCTGAGCTGGACGGCGCGGACGCGGCTGGACGGGGACCGCTGGGACGGGGAGGCGGTGCAGGCCGACCTGCCGGAGCGGTGGCGGGTGACCGTGGGCGCGGGTGAGACCGTGATGCGACGCTGGGAGGTCGCGGCGCCGCAGGCGGTGTGGTCTGCGGCGGAGGTCGCGGCGGACTTTCCCGGCGGCTTGCCGGCGAGCGCGTGGGTCGAGGCGGAGCAGGGCTCGGTGGTGTTCGGCTGGGGCACGGCGGCGCGGGTGGCGGTGGGGTGAATTCCTGGCCGAACTCTCCCTTGTCATCCCAGAACTCGCGTCAGCACCTGTGCGGGGGCGGGGGGAGACGCGCGCGCCTGGGCCCGGCGCGCGGCTTCGCGTCGTCCGGGATGACCAGAGGCGTGGGCGGTGGCGCGTTCGCGCCCTTTGCGCGGGCGGCGCGATGCCCTAACTCCTCCTCTTTGGCGCCCATGCCGGGCGCGTGGAGCTGAGCGGTCTGTGGCGGGCGATCCGTACAAGGAACTGGGGGTCTCGAAGGGCGCGAGCGCCGAGGAGATCAAGAAGGCGTTCAGGAAGCTGGCCAAGGACCTGCATCCCGACAAGAACCCCGGCGACGCCAAGGCCGAGGAACGGTTCAAGCGGCTGACCGCGGCCTTCGACCTGCTGGGCGATCCAGACAAGCGCGCCAAGTTCGATCGCGGCGAGATCGACGCTGACGGGCGTGAACAGTTCCGGGGCTATCCCGGCGGCGGGGCCTATGCCGGCGGGCGGCCGGGCGGGTTCGGCCAGCGCGGAAACGCCCAGTTCGAGGATATCGACCTGGACGAGCTGTTCGGCATGTTCGGCGGCCGGGGGCGCGAGCGAGGGCCGCGCGACTTCACCAGCCGGGGCCAGGACGTGCGGGCGACCCTGGAGATCAGCCTGGAGGACGCCATCGCGGGCACGACCCGGCGCATCCAGTTTTCGGACGGGCGGATGCTGGACGTGACCATCCCCAAGGGCGCGGCCGAGGGCCAGGTGCTGAGGCTGAAAGGCCAGGGCGCGCCGGGGCGCAATGGACCCGCCGGCGACGCCCTGATCGAACTGTCGCTCGCGCCGCACCCGGTGTGGCGGCGCGAGGGGGCGGACCTGAGCATGGACCTGGCGGTGTCGGTTCCAGACGCCGTGCTGGGCGGCAAGATCCCCGTCCCGACGCCGGAGGGGACGGTCAGCATGACCATCCCCAAGGGCTCGAACTCGGGCACGGTGCTGAGGCTCAAGGGGCGGGGCGCGTTCGCGGGCGGGCGACGCGGCGACCTGAAGGCGCGGATCGTCGTGACCCTGCCCGACGAGATCGACGCCGATCTGGTCAGGCTGGCCGAAGGCTGGCGCGCCAAGCGTCCCTATCGGCCGGGCGGGTGAGGATGGACAAGCCCTCGGTTCGGCCCGAGCGGCCGTGGTTCAGCTCGGGCCCTACGGCCAAGCGGCCGGGATGGAGCCGGGACGCCATCCGCACCCACCTGGTCGGGCGCGGCATCCGGGCGCCGGAGGTGGCGGAGCGGTTCGCCCATGCCCTGAGGTTGACGCGGGCGGTGCTGAAGCCGCCCGAGGATCATGTGATGCTGTACGTGCCGGCCTCGGATACGGGGGCGGTCGAGGCGGCGCTGTGGTCTATGCTGGGGGCGCGGCGCTGTCAGGTGCTGGCCTATGAGAATTTCGGCCAGGTGTGGGCGACCGATGTGCGCGATCACCTGAACATCCAGCCGGAGGTGCTGGAGGCCGGGTGGGGGGCTCTGCCCGATCTGAGCCGGGTCGATCCTGCGGCCGATGTGGTGTTTCCGTGGAACGGCACGACCTCTGGCGTGCGCGTGCCGGACGCGGCGTGGATTTCGGCGGACCGGGAGGGGCTGACGATCTGCGACGCGACCTCGGCGGCCTTCGCCATGCCGCTGGACTGGTCGAAGCTGGATGTCGTGACGTTCAGTTTCCAGAAGGCGCTGGGCGGCGAGGCCGGGATCGGGGTGATGGTGCTGTCGCCCCGCGCGGTGGCGCGGCTGGACGCCTACCGGGCGCCCTGGCCGATCCCCAAGGTGCTGCGGATTCAGGACGGCGGGGGGTTTGACCGGGCGCTGGCCAGGGGGTCGATGATCAACACCTTTTCAGTGGCGACCATCGAGGACTGGATCGACGCCCTGGGCTGGGCCGAGAGCGTCGGCGGGGTCGGGGAACTGATCGCGCGGACGGACCGGAATTTCGCGGCCCTGGCGGCCTGGGCCGAGCGGACGCCGTGGGTGGATTTCCTGGCGGCCGATCCGGCCACGCGCTCGACGACCTCGGTGTGCCTGAAGATCGTCGATGAGCGGGTCACAGCCCTGGACGACGCGGGGCGGCAGGCGGTCGTGCAGCGGATGAAGGCGCTGCTGGAGGGCGAGGGCGCGGCCTTCGACGTGGAGAGCCACAGGAACGCGCCGGCGGGCCTTAGGCTATGGTGCGGGCCGACGGTGGAGACGGCCGATGTCGAGGCTGTGGGGCCTTGGCTGGACTGGGCGTTCGACGCCGCTGTTTCGGCTGCCTGACGCGACACGCAGCGATTCCCTCGCTATAGGCTCCGCCCGCGAGCAGCGGAGAGTTTGTCTTGGCGAATGTGGCGGTGGTCGGAGCCCAGTGGGGCGACGAGGGCAAGGGCAAGATCGTCGACTGGCTGTCGAACCGGG
>CAZITK010000196.1:0-3557 GCA_964542145.1 uncultured Brevundimonas sp. | reverse complement strand
CGCTGGATGCGCTGGACCTGGCGGCCGTCAGCTATCAGATCGTCCTGACCAAGGCCGACAAGATCAAGCCGCATGAAGCCGAAAGCACGCGCGAGGCTACGCTAAAGGCCATCGCCAAGCGGCCAGCGGCCTACCCGGACGTGGTCGTCACCTCCGCCGAAAAGGGAACCGGCCTGCCTCAGCTGCGCGCCGCCATCGCTCGTTCGACCGGCATGCTGGAGGCGCCGGAGGCGTGACCAGCCCGATCACCATGATCGGCCTGCCCATCGCCCTGGGCATCATCATGTTCGGCCTGGGGCTGAGCCTGACCTTGGGCGATTTCGCCCGGGTCGGACGGCGGCCTCGCGCCGTGGCCATCGCCTTGGCGTGCCAGCTGATTTTGCTGCCCGCGATCTGTTTCGTCCTGGTGCTGGCGTTTGGCCTGCCACCCATTCTGGCAGTCGGGATGATGTTGCTGGCGGCGTCACCGGGGGGAACCACTTCGAACCTTTACAGCCACCTGTTTCGCGGTGACGTGGCCCTGAATATCAGCCTGACCGCGATCAACTCGGTGATCGCGGTCCTGACCCTGCCGATCATCGTCAATCTGGCGACAGCCTATTTCCAGCCCGGGGGACAAGGCGTGGGCTTGCAGTTCGGCAAGACGCTGGAGGTGTTCGCCATCGTGCTGATCCCCGTAGCGCTAGGCATGCTGACGCGACGGCTGAGGCCGAGATTCGCCGAGGCCATGGATCGGCCGGTGCGCCTGGCCTCGATCCTGATCCTCGTGCTGGTCATCAGCGGGGCGGTGATGGCCAGCCGCGAGGTGCTGATGGCCAATTTCGCGGCGCTGGCGGGCATCACCGTGCTGTTCTGTCTGGTCAGTCTTGCAATCGGCTTCTGGGTCCCGCGTATGCTGAGTGTGCCGCGCGATCAGGCCACGGCCAGCGCCTTCGAGATCGGGTTGCACAACGGGACGCTGGCGATCGTCATCGCCCAGACGGTGATGGGCAGCGTCGAACTGTCCCTGCCCGCGGCCGTCTATGGCGTGCTGATGTTCCCCATCGCCGCCTTGTTTGGCTGGGTGGTGATCCGGGAAAGTCGGTCGCCTAGTCGAGACTGATGGCGCTCATCATCCGGCCGAAGTCCGGCTCGCCGGCGAGGTGTGCGCGGCGGTTGGAGAAGAAGGCCGATTCGTCCAAGCGGGTGTCCTGGCCGGTCCAGGCGGCCTGGCCGACGCCGGCTTCCTCAAGCCGCCAGAGGACGAAACCGGGGAGGTCAAAAAGCCGTTTCCCGGCAGCCTCGCCGGAGATGAAGAACTGCTCCGATCCGGGGTCGTGGTGCTCGAACCGATCCTGAAAATCGGCGCTGACTTCATAGCTGGCCTGGGCGATGCAGGGGCCGACGACGGCGAGCACACGATCGGTTCGGGCGCCGACGGCCTCCATGGCCGCCACTGCCGAGTGGATCACGCCTTGTAGCGCTCCCTTCCAGCCGGCGTGGACGGCGGCGACCACTCCCGTCTCGGGGTCCGCCATCAGGACGGGAGCGCAGTCGGCCGTCAGCACGCCGCAGACCACGCCGGGCGCGGCGGTGACAACGGCGTCGCCTTCGGGCCGGTCACCGCGCCAACCGGCTTCGGCTACCCGAGCCAGAGCGGAATGGACCTGATAGCAGATCGCTAAGTCGTCCGCTCCGCGACTGAACCAGGCCGCGATCCGAGCGCGGTTCGCGGCCACTGCGGCGGGGTCGTCGCGGGACCCCACACCGACATTCAGGCTTTCGTACAGCCCGGTGGACACCCCGCCTCGACGGGTGAAAAAGCCGTGTCGGACGCCGGCGTTGGCGAGCAGAGGATGGATAATCGGGTCGAGCGCCCTGGCGCCGGCATCGCTGTCTTCGACCGCAATCGTCATCCCGACCGCCCCGGCGCGGCCATTTCGGCGGCTACCCCCTTCATCGACACGTCCGGGTCGGCCAGCCGGGTCGCGTCGACCGCCTGGCGCTTGGCAATCAGGAGCTTGCTTCCCATGAATTCAGCCGGCGCATTGACGGCCTCGACGGCACGCAGCCGGTCTCCCCGGAGGTGGAAAACAGCAAGCCCGCCGCCGGATAGCTTGCGCACGACCTGGCGATCTGCGTCGAAAGGCAGCCCCGCGATCTGAAGCTTGAGATCGTACTGGTCCGACCAGAACCAGGGAACCTCGACTGGAGGACGAGGCCGGCCGGTCAGCGCGGCCGCGGCCTGTCGAGCCTGCTCAAGAGCGTTGGGCACGCTTTCCAGGCGAAACAGGCGTTCCTCATACAAAGGCAGCGGCCGACGCGAGACGTCCCCGATGGCGAAGACGCGTGGATCCGAAGCCCGGGCGTCGTGATTGACGATAACTCCGTCCCCGCAGTCCAGTCTGGCCGCGCCCGCAAGGTCGTCATTAGCCACGCCGCCGACCCCGACGACAGCGAGGTCGCAGGGGATGGCGTCGCCGCTGGCCAGACGCACCGTCGTCACCCCGCCGAACCCGTTATCCTCGAACCCCGCCACACCCGCCTCGGTCAGAATGGTCACGCCTTCTGCGCGGTGACGGTCCTGGTAGAAGCCGGACAGCGTGTCGGACGCCACCCGGGCCAAGCATCGTCTTTCGCGCTCGATGATCACCACTTCGCATCCGAGCGCGCGCGCCGAGGCGGCCACTTCCAGCCCCACATAACCGCCGCCGACGATCGCCACGCGCGCGCCCGACGTTAGTTTCGTCTTGATCGCCTCGGCGTCGGCCTGGGTCCTCAGACTGAGAACGCCGGCCAAGTCGGCGCCTGGTGCGTCCAGTCGTCGGGCCCGCGAGCCAGTGGCCAGGATCAGGGCGTCGAACTGGAGTGTCTCGCCGTCCTCTAGGATTACCGCTCCGCCGCGGAGGTCTATTGTCGACGCGCGTCGCCCCAGCTGAAGAGCGACGTCGTTTTCGGCATACCAGGCGCTCGGACGCAGGATCAGGGCGTCCTCATCGGCCTCGCCCTTCAGCCAGGCCTTGGACAGCGGCGGGCGCTGGTAGGGGATGCCGGGCTCATCGCCGACCACTGTAACCGGGCCTCGATGCCCGAACTGGCGCAGGAAGGCGGCGCATGAGCCGCCGGCGTGGCCGGCTCCCAGGATCAGGATGCGGGCGTGGGGATCAGGGTCGGCGTCGCTCATCGTGCGGAGATAGGGCAGGGCGGCGCGCGGCGCGAGGCGGGGTCGTCACGGACTTCACCGAAATGACGTGGCGCTCAAAGCGTGACGGGCGTGAAAGTCCTTTAGCGACCAGCCGCTCGAGGCCTCTGCGGAAGATCCCTGAGACCAGGACCGGATCGACGCGGTACACGTCCATTGACCAGGACTGCGAAAAGTGGCCCGCCCCTGGACGACGCAAACGGGTCCTATCCGTCCAGCACGCCTGTGATTTTTTGCGTCTGCGAAGGCTTGTCCGCTCAATAGCTCGCCCCTATGGTCCGCGCCGCCGTGAGATGCGTCCTTAGCTCAGTTGGTTAGAGCATCTGACTTTTAATCAGAGGGTCCTCGGTTCGAGCCCGAGAGGACGTACCACGGC
>CAZITK010000195.1:0-3561 GCA_964542145.1 uncultured Brevundimonas sp. | reverse complement strand
GCCACGGGCACCATGGGGGCGCCTGGAAGGTGGCCTATGCGGACTTCGTGACCGCGATGATGGCCTTCTTCCTGCTGATGTGGCTGATCAACACCACCGACCCGGAACAGAAACGCGGCATTGCGGAATATTTCGCGCCGGCCAGCGTCAGCGCCAGCACCTCCGGATCGGGCGGGATTCTGGGCGGGACGTCGCTGGGTGACGATGGGCCCAAAAGCTCGGGGTCGATGTCGGTGATCGAACAACTGGCTCCCGAGGCCCCGCCTGACGCCCCTCTCGAGGCCGGCCAGAGCCAGAACCTGGCCGCCGCTTCCGAAGAAGAACTCCGCACCGAGATCGCTCGACGCGAGGCCGCCGACTTCGCCTCGGCCGCCGCCTCTCTGCGCCAGGCCATGCAGTCCATGCCGGAACTGGCCGAGCTGTCGAAACAGCTGATCGTCGACCAGACCCCTGAAGGCCTGCGCATCCAGCTGGTGGATCAGGAGGGCCGGTCGATGTTCGCCCTGAACTCATCCCAGCCTAACGACCGGGCGCGGGTCCTGCTCAGGGCTGTGGCGCGGGTGGTGAACCAGCTGCCGAACCGAGTGACCATCACCGGCCATACATCGGCCGTGGCGGGCCAAACCCGGGCCTCAACGCCGGGAGACTGGCCGCTATCGGCGGCGCGGGCGGATGCGTCGCGCACCATCCTGCAATCGGCCGGGGTGGACGCCGACCGGGTGTATCAGGTTTCGGGCAAGGCGGGGTCCGATCCCCTCTATCCCGACGATCCGACCCTGGCCGGAAACCGGCGGATCGCCATCGTGCTGTTGCGTGAGGCGCCGGTATTGCCGACGGACACCAGCCTGTGATTTCTGGACCGTCATGCTCGGACCTGATCCGAGCATCCAGGCGCGCCGCATTCGCGACCGCATGGCTGGACCCTCGGGTCAGGCCCGAGGGTGACGGCGTGAAGGCATGAGGGAGACCAGCAGCGCGCCACACTGCACCTCCCCCTTGCGGACTCAGGCGTTCAGGGCTCAACTTCCGGTCAGGACCCTGTCGTGACCCAGCATTTCCCCCCGCGCCAGCTTCGCTTCTTCATGACGGGGGTTTCCCCCTGCCCCTATCTGCCCGGCAAGACCGAGCGAAAGGTTTTCGCCAACCTGCCGTTCGCCGGCGGTCCCACGGTCAATGACCGGCTGACCCAGGCGGGGTTTCGCCGCAGCCAGAACATCGCCTATCGCCCCGCTTGCGACGACTGCGCGGCCTGTGTCTCGGTGCGCGCGCCGGTGGCCGAGGTGGTGTTCACGCGCGGTCAGCGTCGGGTTCTTGCGCGCAACGCGGACGTGGAGCGAACCTTCCTGGAGCCGGTGGCGACGGTGGAGCAGTTCCGGCTGCTGTCGCGCTATCTGCACCGGCGCCACCCCGAGGGAGGCATGGCCGGCATGGGCTGGCTGGATTATGTCGCCATGGTCGAGGACACGGCGGTGCACACGCATCTGGCGGAGTACCGTCTGCCGCCCGAGGTCGAGGGTGAGCCGGGGCGGCTGGTCGGTGTGTGCCTGACAGACCGTCTCTCGGACGGTCTGTCGATGGTCTACAGCTTCTTCGATCCGGAACTGGAGCGGCGCAGTCTGGGGATGTTCGCCATCCTGGACCATATCCTCCAAGCGCACGACGCCGCCCTGCCCTATCTCTATCTGGGATACTGGGTCGAGGGTTCGCCCAAGATGGATTACAAGGCCCGTTTTCGCCCCTTGGAGGCCCTGACCTTGATGGGCTGGAGCCGGATGTCGGATTAGCCGCCGGTCGGCACGGCGGTGGAAAAGGCCGGAGGCGGATCGGCCGAAGGCGGGGTCCAGCGGCCGGGATCGCGGCCCCCGCCGAATTCGACCAGTGCCTTGATGCGTTTGTCGATCGAGGGATGGGTGGCGAACAGACCCTCCAGGCCCGGGCCGCTGGGCTGGTTGTCCAGGAACATGGCCTGCAGTTCGTCCGGCGCGCGGACCGACGAGCGTCCCTGGATCTTCCGGAGCGCCGAGATCATGGAGTCCGGGTTCTTGGTGAGCTCCACCGCCCCGGCGTCGGCCACATACTCGCGAGTACGCGACAGCATCATGCGAATGAGGAAGGCCAGTGCGAAGCCGATCACGGCGAACGCGATCCCGATAAGGATCAGCGGCCCGGCGTTGTTGTTGCGGCCCCCTCCCCGGCCCCGCGCGCCGAAGAACAGCCCCCGGAACACCATCTCCGCCACGACGCTGATGATGCCGGCGAAGATCGCCGCGATCACCATGGTGCGCACGTCCCTGTTGATAATGTGGGTCAGCTCGTGGGCCAGGACAGCCTCGATCTCCTCGGGCGTCAGGGTGTTCAACAGGCCGCGGGTGACGGCGACGCTGTAGCGTCCGGAATGGAGCCCCGAGGCGTAGGCGTTCAGCTGGTCCGTCTCGATGATCCTGAGCGCTGGCGTGGAGAGGCCGCGCGAGATCGAGAGATTCTCGAGCATGTTGTAGAGCTCGGGCTCGCTCCTGCGGTCCACCTTCCGGGCCCCCGTGAAGGCGTCGATCATCGCCTGGTGGCCGAGATAGGCGATAACGAACCAGACCGCCGCGATCACCGCCGCCAGGGGCACGGTATAGCCCAGCCACGACGCCGCCAGCGCCATGTCTGCAGCCAGACCCCGGCCGGTCCCGGGATACCAGCCCAACCCCATCAGGATCAGCTGGACGCCATAGAGCATGCAGACCAGCAGCACCGGGAAGCCCGCCAGCAGCAGGATCGACCGGGTGTTATTGGCCCAGATGTGGGTCGAAAGCCCGACGGCGCGCACGGCTCAGCCTCCCTTTCGGCCCGAGCGGCCGATCAGAACTGGACCTGCGGCGGGGCGGCGGTCATGGCGGCGCGATCGCCCTCGCCCACATCGAAGAATTCTCGGTTCGACCCGAACCCGACCAGGCCGGCGAAGACGATGGTGGGGAACTGCTGACGCACCGCGTTGAACTCGGCGATGGCGTTGTTGAAGAAGCGACGGGCGGCGGCAAGCTTGTTTTCGATGTCCGAGATCTCGCGCTGCAGCTCCAGGAAGTTGGTGTTGGCCTTCAGGTCCGGATAGGCCTCGGAGACAGCGAACAGACGGCCCAGGGCGGAGGTGAGCATGTTTTCGGAGTGGACCTTGTCCTCCACCGTGCGGGCCCCGGCGGCCGAGGCGCGGGCCTGGGTCACGGCGTGCAGGGTCTCGCGTTCGTGGGCGGCGTAGCCCTTCACCGTCTCGACCAGATTAGGGATCAGGTCGCGGCGCTGGGTCAGCTGGACGTCGATGTCGGCGAAGGACTGATCGGCGCGCTGCGAGAGAGCCACAAGGCGGTTGTAGGCCCCAACGACCAGGAACAGCACCACGGCGACGATGACGCCGATGACGATGAGAGTGGTCAGCATCGAAAGCCTCCAATACGGGGGCCGGGATAGCGCCCCTCAAGCGTGACTATGACGGTTCGCGGCCCTATGGCCAATGACAAAGCGGCAAGGTCAGTCGCGCTCGACCAGATGGCGACCATGCACCATGCGAACGAAGGGCCG
>CAZITK010000194.1:0-3564 GCA_964542145.1 uncultured Brevundimonas sp. | reverse complement strand
CCACGCCCTCGGCCGAGCGGTCGGGATTGGCGCGCAGGTCCATGACCTCCGCCTGCAACAGGATGGCGTCGATCAGCCCGTCGAGATTGGTGCGGTTCTTCGCCGAGACCTCGATGATCTGGGTGTCGCCGCCCAGAGCTTCGGAGATGACCTCATACTGCAGCAGCTCATTGACGACCTTCTGGGGGTCGGCATCAGGCTTGTCGATCTTGTTGACCGCCACGATGATCGGCGTTCCAGCAGCCTTGGCGTGCTGAATAGCCTCGATGGTCTGAGGCATGACGCCGTCGTCAGCGGCCACCACCAGCACCACGATGTCGGTCACGTCGGCGCCGCGCGCGCGCATGGCCGAGAAGGCCGCGTGGCCGGGCGTGTCCAGGAAGGTCACCGCCTGGCCGTCCTTGGTGCGGACCTGATATGCGCCGATGTGCTGGGTGATACCGCCGGCCTCCCCGCCCGCCACATCAGAGGAGCGTAGGGCGTCCAGAAGGCTGGTCTTGCCGTGATCGACGTGGCCCATGATGGCCACCACCGGCGCGCGGCTCTCGCTCGCATCGGAATCGTCGGCCTCGGCCAGGAAACCGGTCTCGATATCGCTCTCGGACACCCGCTTGACCGTCATGCCGTATTCGTCGGCGACCAGTTCGGCCGTGTCGGAATCGATCACGTCGTTGATCTTCAGCATCAGGCCCTGACGCATCAGGAACTTGACGACATCGGCGCCGCGAATGGCCATGCGGTTGGCCAGTTCTCCCACGGTGATGGTGTCGGGAATGACCACCTCGCGCGGACGGTTCGGCGCGTCGGTGGAGCCGCCCTTGCGCTTCTCCTTCTCCCGCTCGCGAGCGCGACGGACGGAGGCCAGCGAGCGCATGCGCTCGGCGGTGTCGCCGTCGCCGGCGACCGACTGGATGGTCAGGCGGCCTTCCCGGCGCTTGGGCTCGCCGCGCGTGCGGCTGACAGCCTTGCCGGCGTCGGAAAATCGGCGGTCGCGATCTTCCTCTGCGCGGCTCCCCGCCGGACGGCCGAAGCCGGCGCGGCTGGGCCGGGCGACCTCCGGCTGGGCGGGGGGCTGATTTGGACTCGGACGACCGCCAGCACCCGGACGCGCGCCGCCGGGGCCGCGGGCGCCGGGCGCCGGGCGCGGATCCAGCGCGGAATAGCGCACGGGTTGGGCCGGCCGGGCGCCGGTCGGGCGACCCGCGCCGGAACCGGAGCTCGATCCCTGCTGGGGACGTTCGGCGTAGTTCCGCTCGCCGCCACCGGCCGCTTGTTCGCGTACCGATCGGCCGCCGAAGCTCGGGGCCGGCGCGCGCTGGCCATGAGGGTTCTTCCCGGACGGCTGTCCGGGACGCGGAGCGCGCTGGCCGAAATTGACTTCAGGGCGTTTGGGCGTCGTCGGGCGAGACGCCGAGTCCGCGGGCTTGGGAGCTTCGGGGGCCGGGGCCTCGGCGGCCGGAGCCTCGGTCTTGAGCGGCTCGGCCGATTTGGCGACGGCGCGACGGGTGGGCGCCGGCGCCGGGGCGGCGGCGGCGAGGGCTGCGGCCTGTTCGCGGGCGCGCTCGGCGGCGGCGCGAGCCTCGGCGGCTTCCTTGGCGGCGGCCTGGGCGGCTTCGGACGCCTGGGCCTCGGCCTGTTTCTTGGCGTCGGCGGCGCGTTTCTCGGCCTCTCGGGCCTCGGCCTCGCGCTTCACGCGCTCGGCGTTGGCGGCCTCGATGGCGCGGCGACGAGCCTCCTGTTCGCTCGACGACAGGCCGCCCTCGCCCGAAGGCGCGGCCGCGGTCGGGCGCGATGGGGCTGCCCCCTGGGATCCCTGCGGGCGCGGACGCGCGACATCGAAGCCCTGTTGACGCTGGACGGGTGAAGGCCCACCCACGCGACGCTTGGTCTCGACCACCACGGTCTTGGATCGTCCGTGACTGAAGCTCTGGCGCACGGTGCCGGCCGGGACCGCCCCCTGTTGGCGCGGCCTCAGGCTCAGCGGCGCACGCGGGCCGGTCTGGGACGGAGTCCCGGCGGGGGCCTGTGGCTTGCCGTCTTCGGTCTTGTCGTTCTCGTCGCTCATTCGGTCGCTTTTACTGTCGACGGGTGAAATCCCGCCGTTCCTTGGTCAAACGCAAACGGACGCGCAAAGCCCCAACTCCCTCAGGAGTCGGAACCCCGCCCGTCCAAGGCCTCTCGTGATCCGCTCTCGGCGCCGGTTTCAGCGACGCCCGCAGACGCCGCCTCGCTCCAGCTCCCAGGTCGGAGCGCTCGAAATCCCGCCAGCCTCCGGACCTCCTCGGTCCAGCGATCGGCGCGCCCGCCCACAAGCAGGACGGCGTGTATCACATTTTCCAGGCCCAGGGCCAAACTCAATTCTTCGGCGGAAAACACCCCGCAGACACCGGGCGGGGGGGATTGATGCCTGGCCAGGGCCAGAAGCTTGCCTCGGCCGTCGGCCGCCCCGTCCGAGGCCTCGATCAGCCAAGCGGCCCGCCCGCCCCGGATAGCGGCGGCGGACTTCTCGAAGCCGGAAATAAGCACACCCTCGCGCCGGGCAAGGCCCAGTTGCTCCAGACAGCGCCTTTTCAAGAGGCTGGCCACCAGATCGGCCAGGCCGGGCGCGGCCTTCAGCGGCGCCTTGGCGGCGCGGGCGAACAGGCCCTTCTTTGCCGCCGCCTCGATCGAGCCGCGATCGGCCGCAACCCACAAGCCGCGGCCCGGCAGACGCCGAGCCAGATCCGGGACCACCTGGCCATCGGGCCCAGCGACGAAGCGGATCAGGCGTGATTCCTCCATGACCTCGCGGGTGACGAGGTCGCGGCGTTCACGTTCCGATGTCGCTTTCGCGAAACTCATGGACGGCCAGGTCTCCCATCACGCGTCGCGTGAGCGGTCCGAGGCGTCCTCGGACGCCTGCGACGGATCCGCATCGGTTTCGGCGCCGGCCTCGACCGGCCCAACTTCTCCCTCGTCTTCCGATTGGACGCCGAAGACGGCCTCGGGGTCGTCGGGATCGTAGCCTTCTTCTTCGTACTCCGGCTCGGGCTGAGGCAGTTCCGAGGCGTCGATCCAGCCGGCCGCGACGCGGGCCTGGAGGATCAGCATCTCGGCGTCCTCCTGGCTGAGGTTGAAGCTTTCCAGCACGCCCGGAACCTTGACCCGCTCCTCGCCGCGCTGCTCGTAGCCGCCGCGCACCTCGTCAGTGGCCAGGTCGGCCAGATCCTCGACCGTCTTCACCCCGCCCTCGCCCAGAGCGACCGCGATCGGCAGGGTCACGCCCGGCACGTCCAGCACGCCGTCTTCGACGCCCAGTTCCTTGCGCTTTTCGTCCAGTTCGGCAGCCTGTTTCGCCAGCCAGTCGTTGGCGCGCGCCTGAAGCTCCTCGGCGGTCTCCTCGTCGAAGCCTTCGATGTCAGAAATCTCATAAGCCTCGACGAAGGCCAGATCTTCGACCGTGGCGAAACCTTCGGTGACCAGCAGCTGGGCGATCACCTCGTCGACGTCCAGCGCCTCCTGGAACAAGGCGGTGCGCTCGGTGAATTCGCGCTGGCGACGCTCTGAATCTTGGGCCTCCGTGAT
>CAZITK010000193.1:2254-3587 GCA_964542145.1 uncultured Brevundimonas sp. | reverse complement strand
TTGGCCTTGATCTTGTGCATCGGCACGTGGCCGGGGCCCTCGATCATCACCTGGCAGCCGTGGTCCCAGGCGACCTTGGTCAGCTCTCCCAGGGTGCGGAGTTCCGCGAACTGGGCCTCGTCATTGGCGTCGGCGATGGAGCCGGGGCGCAGGCCGTCGCCGAGCGAGAAGGTCACGTCATAGGCGCGCATGATCTCGCAGATCTCGGGGAAGCGCTCGTAGAGGAAGCTCTCGCGGTGGTGGGCCAGGCACCACTTGGCCATGATCGAGCCGCCGCGTGAGACGATGCCGGTGACGCGGTTCGCGGTCATGGGCACGAAGGGCAGGCGGACGCCCGCGTGGATGGTGAAATAGTCGACGCCCTGTTCGGCCTGTTCGATCAGGGTGTCCTTGAACACCTCCCAGGTCAGGTCCTCGGCCACGCCGCCGACCTTCTCCAGCGCCTGATAGAGGGGGACGGTGCCGATGGGGACGGGGCTGTTGCGGACGATCCAGTCGCGGATGTTGTGGATGTTGCGGCCCGTCGACAGGTCCATGACCGTGTCGGCGCCCCAGCGGATGGCCCAGACCAGCTTGTCGACCTCGTCGGCCACATGGCTGAGCACCGCGGAATTGCCGATGTTGGCGTTGATCTTGACCAGGAAGTTGCGGCCGATGATGGCCGGTTCGAGCTCCAGGTGGTTGATGTTGGCGGGGATGACGGCTCTTCCCCTTGCGACTTCGTCGCGCACAAAGGCCGGGGTCACGAACTCCGGGATACTGGCGCCGAAATCCTCGCCATCTCTTTGTTGGGGGCTACCGCTCGCCTCGCGGAGGCTCGCTGCTTGAGCCCCGTAATCCCCGTCGCGGGCTCGTGACCGCCGCAGGTTTTCGCGGATGGCGACGAACTCCATCTCCTCGGTGATGCGGCCGGCGCGGGCGGCGTCGAGTTGGGTGAGGCGGGCGCCGGCGCGGGCGCGGCGGACCGGGCGGCGCGTGTCGTCGAAGGCGGGGGCCAGGGCCTGTCCGGTGGCGCCGCCGTTGTCCTCGGGCTTGACCTGGCGGGGATCGGCGACGACCTCGGCCTCGGCGCGGCGGGAGATCCAGCCCTCACGGATTGGGGGGAGGCCTTTGGAGATGTCGATGATGGCGGCCGGGTCGGTGTAGGGGCCCGACGGATCGTACTGGGTCAGCGGCGGCTCGTTGGCGCTGGGGTGGACGGCCACCTCGCGGAACGGCACGCGCAGGTCGGGATGGATGACGCCCGGCTCATAGACCTTGACGCCGCCGAGGCGCGGACCGGTGGTGACGTCGCCCGTGTCGGGGGCGCGGGAAGGGTTCTTTTTGGTCGCTA
>CAZITK010000193.1:0-2154 GCA_964542145.1 uncultured Brevundimonas sp. | reverse complement strand
CGCCTGACGCGCGGCGTCAGGCTGCTTGAGCGACTTGTCCTGGGATGGCGTGACGTGGATGTTCATGGCGCGGCCTCTCGGTTCAAGAGGGTGCGCCGGGTCCGGAGCGTATCGGTCCTTGTGCGCCGTGCGGACGCACAGGGTCGTCTCGTCCCTTCGCCGGCATGACCCGGATCAGGTTCGGCCGGTCAGGGGACTACCCCAATCTCAGCGGCTCGCATGCCGCCCCCGGGAGAACAGGCGGCCAGTCTAGGCCCAGTCGGCCCGAAGCGGTAGAGGGGGCCGCACGCCGCGCCCAGACCGGAGACCCAGCCATGAACCTCGCCCGCTTCCCTCGCGTCCGCCTGGGCCACCTGCCCACGCCTCTCGAGCCGCTGGAGAGGCTGAGCGCTGAGCTGGGCGTCGACATCTGGATCAAATGCGACGACTGCACCGGCCTGGCGGGCGGGGGCAACAAGACGCGCAAGCTGGAGTTCCTGCTGGGGGAGGCGCTGGAGCAGGGGGCCGATACCCTGGTGACCCACGGCGCCGTCCAGTCCAACCATGTTCGCCAGACCGCGGCGGCCGCGGCGTCCCATGGCCTGGGCTGCGAGGTGATCCTGGAGGCCCGCACGGGCTCGTCGGCGCCGGATTATCTGGGCAACGGCAATGTGCTGCTCAATCGTTTGTTGGGCGCGTCGATGCGAACCGTGCCGGGAGGCTCGGACATGATCGCCGAGCTGGAAGCAACGGCGGCTGAGGTTCGCGCGCGGGGTGGCCGGCCCTATGTCATTCCCGGCGGCGGATCGAGCGCGACGGGAAGCCTGGGTTATGTCGACTGCGCGCGCGAAATCCTGGTCCAGGCCGACGATCTGGACCTGAGGATCGACCGCATCGTCACGGCCACCGGCAGCGGCGGCACCCATGCCGGCCTGGTCACGGGTCTGGCGGTGATGGGCAGCGACATTCCCGTCCTGGGGATAGGGGTGCGCGCGCCCAAGGCCAAACAGGAGGAGAATGTCCTGAGACTGGCGCGCGAGACCGCCCTCAAGCTGGGCCGGCCAGACGCCGTGACCGCCGCCAGGGTGGTGGCCGACTGCGACTATGTCGGCGAGGGCTATGGGCTGATCGATCAGGGCGTGATCGACGCCATGAGCCTGGCTGCGCGCGCCGACGGGATCGTTCTGGACCCCGTCTATTCCGGCAAGGCCATGAAGGGGCTTATCGCCCTGTCGCGTCGCGGCGCGTTCGAGGGCGAGACGGTGGTCTTCCTCCACACCGGCGGAGCGCAGGGGCTCTTCGCCTATCAGAGCGAGGTGGAGACGGCCCTATAGCCGCCGCCGGCGAACAGGCCGCTGCAGACATCGGCAGGAAGAGGAAGTGGGGCGGCCCGACCCGACTCGTCGGGGGGGCGTGAGAGGGAGTCGGGCCGCCTCGGCGTAGCTCGCGTGAGCTGAAACGATCAAGCGAGTCGCTTGCGGAGAACCCGCCCCAGCGACGCCGGTTCCCCGAGCCGAAAACTATTTTCGCCCGGTGCGCGAATTATTCAGTCGGCGTCGGCCGAGGCTCCGCCTGCGCCGCGATCCAGGCCGCCATCCGCTGGTCCAGAAGGCCCAACGGCAGAGGGCCATCGACCAATAGAGCGTCGTGGAAGGCGCGCACGTCGAAAGCGTCTCCGAGCGCGTCCTGGGCCCGTTCGCGGGTCTCGCGCAGGCGGATCTCGCCGATCTTGTAGGCCGTGGCCTGGCCGGGCCAGCTGATGTAGCGCTGGAGCTCGGTCTCGATGTTATGGGGGGCGAGAGCCGAATTGTCGCGGAAACAGGCGCGGGCCTGTTCGATGTCCCAGCCGAGCCAGTGGATGCCGGTGTCCGCCACCAGCCGGCAGGCCCGCCACATCTCGTAGCTCAGCTTGCCGAACCGCTCATAGGGATCGCGGTAGATGCCCATCTCGTAGCCGAGCCACTCGGAATAGAGACCCCAGCCCTCCACGAACGCCGTGGAGTCGCCGTTCCTGCGGAACCAGGGCAGGCCGCCCAGCTCCTGTTGCAGGGCGATCTGCAGGTGGTGGCCGGGCACGGCCTCGTGCAGGGTCAGGGCCGGCAGTTCATAGAGCGGGCGCTGGTCCAGCGCCGAGGTGTTGACCAGGTATCCGCCGGCGATCCCGTTGACGTAGCT
>CAZITK010000192.1:0-3602 GCA_964542145.1 uncultured Brevundimonas sp. | reverse complement strand
ACAGGGTGACGCGGCCCGCATCCATCAGATTGCCGAAAAACTTCCACCCCGTCGGTGTCTCGAATAGGGGCACGGCAAGGGTCTCGGCCACCCGGTCGGCGGCGGCGCTGGTCGGCATGGAGCGCGCGATGCCGGCGATCCCGCCTCGATAGGCGGGCGCCAGGTGCGCGTTGGCAGACAGGATGGCCAGACTGTCGGAAGGGTTCACATAAAGGCTGCGCCCGATGATCAGGTTGCGGTCGCCGTCCCCGTCGGACGCCGCGCCGAGGTGTGGGGCCTCCGACCCCATCATCAGATGATGAAGGTCGCGGGCGTAGACCAGGTTGGGATCCGGGTGGCCGCCGCCGAAATCCTCCAGCGGATCGCCGTTTCGTACGCAGTCAGTGAACCCGAGACGGCGCTCGAAGATCTCGCGGGCATAGGGGCCGGTCACCGCATGCATGGCGTCAAACACGAACCGTCCGCCTCCTTCACGCCAGGCGCGGATGGCGTCGAAGTCGAACAGCCGCTCCATCAGAGCGGCGTAGTCTGAGACCGGATCGATCACCTCGACCGCGGTGTCGGCCAGACGAACCTCTCCGAGCGTGTCAATGTCGACCCGGCCGTCCAAGGTCCGATAGGCGGTGATGGTCTGGCTGCGGGCGTGGATGGCGGTGGTAACGGCCTCGGGCGCCGGCCCGCCGTTCGCGATGTTGAACTTGATGCCGAAATCGCCGCGCGGCCCACCGGGGTTGTGGCTAGCGGACAGGATCAGCCCGCCCACGGCGTCCCTCAGCCGAATGAGGTGGCTGGCTGCGGGGGTCGAAAGAATGCCGCCCTGTCCAACCACCACCCGACCGAAACCGTTTGCGGCCGCCATGCAGACGGCCCGGCCGATCACGTCACGATTGAAGAAGCGGCCGTCGCCCCCGATCACGAGGGTCGCGCCGAGCCGCGTCTCGCCCAACTGGTCGAAGACCGACTGAATGAAGGTTTCAGGGTAATGCGGCTGCTGAAAAACCGTCACCTTTTTTCGAAGACCCGAGGTGCCGGGTTTCTGATCCGAAAAGGGGGCGACGGCGACGGTCTCGATCATGGTGACTCTCGCATTCAGGGAGGTCGGGCCAAGCGATCTCAGCCCTTCGGGGTTCCAGCGCCAAGGTTGGAAGCGCGCCTCACGCCAAGCCCTCGATTTCCTCGTCCGACAGATCGCCAGGCACGATGGTGACGGGCAGTTTGGGTCCGGCGGGGCCCTCACCGCGCACCACCGCCTGGACCAGCGGGCCGAGGTTACGGCCATCCGAGGCGGCCAGGACCAGGATCTTGATCTCCGGATCGTCGGCTACCGCCCTGCGAATGGCGGCCGCCGTCTCGCCCGGCTCGATGATGAGGACAGGCGTGGCGCCGGAAATCTCTTCGGCCTTGGCGCCCAGGCGGTTCAGCAAGGCCTCGGCGTCCTGGCGATGCTCGCGCTCTATCTGGTCGCGGACACCCGACCAGTGAGCGTCGGAGTCCGAAGAGGCCAGGGTCCGGAGCAGCACCACCCGCCCACCCGTCGAACGAGCCCGACGCGCGGCGAAGCGCAGGGCCGAATCGAACTCCGGCGTATCGTCGGCCACGACCAGGAACTTGCGCGGCATGGTCAGGAGCCCCCGTCAGCCCGCCTGGGCCGCCATCTCGCGAATGACGATATTGGCGATCGTCAGTTTCGCAAAGCTCCAACCGTGGCCCGACTGCTCGATCTCGTCCACCGAGCGGCGCACACCCTCGACCAGTTCACTTCGGCCGCCGATCCAGTCGTCCACGGCGCGCTCCGCTGTTTCCTCGCTCTTGCCGACTTCGACCTTGGAGGCCTTGGCCACCGCTTGGGTCAGGGTCACCTGTTCGGTGTTTAGGTCCTCGATCAGCCTGCGTACCGCCAGCCGCTCGAAATGGTCGGCGGACGCCAGGGAGCCGGCGGCGGCACGCAGCCGGTCCATGTCGAAGGCGGCGCCCACCTGGTGATACAGCCGCGCCATCTCCGGATCGGGCCAGCGGCGGGCGCGGGCCAGGTCGGCGATGTCGCGCGTCGCCGTCAGCGGCCGAAGCATGGCCACCGTCTCGGCCAGATGCTCGGGCGCGCCCAGATCGATCAGCCGCTCGCGCCGTTCCTCCAGCTTTGACTGTTCGAACCGCGACAGCACGGAGCCGCCAGCGGCGCGCAGCGCGTCGGCGGCTTCGCGGTACGCTTCAATGAAGCCCCGAACCGTGGCCTTGCCGCGCCGCGACTGGACTTGACCCCTCGCTAGCCAAAAGGTCTGGCGGCGCAGGACGGTGGCGATCTCGCGCTGCAGAGCCAGTTGGGCGGTC
Organism: uncultured Brevundimonas sp.; assembly: GCA_964542145.1. Lineage (GTDB taxonomy): Bacteria > Pseudomonadota > Alphaproteobacteria > Caulobacterales > Caulobacteraceae > Brevundimonas. The sequence continues at coordinate 1,274 of CAZITK010000192.1, read as the reverse complement.
GCGGGGATCTCGAGGTCCAGGCTGTTGACAGCGTCCCACGCCTCGTCGAGCCGGAAAACGCGACGGGCCGCCTCGAAGGCGATCACCAGCGTGGTGTCGTCACACTCGGCGCTGGCCTTGAGCCGGTCAGGGAAGGTGGCTCCGGCCATGTTGACGATGTCGTTGGCCAGGACCGTGGCGACGATCTCCCGCCGCAGCCGGTGGCGCATCATCTCCGCCTTGAACCGGCCGAGCGGTTCCGGGAAGTAGCCGCACAGGGTTGCCTCGAAGAACGGGTCCTCTGGCGCCTCGGATGCCACGATGTCGTCCGACAGCTCCAGCTTGGCGTAAGCCGTAAGCACCGCGATCTCGGGACGGGTAAGGCCTCGGCCCTCGGATTGGAGTTCGCTCATGTCCGCCGAGGACGGCAGGCCTTCGACCGTGCGATCCAGTTTGCCCTCCCGCTCCAGAAGACGCATGAACCTCTCCTGGGCGTCAACTTCGCCAGGGGCGTTCTGCTCTTGCAGGCTGACGGCGAGAGTCTGGTCGTAGTTGTGCGCCAGCACCTTTTCGGCCACCTCGTCGGTCATGGCGGCGAGCAGGTCGTTGCGATCCTCGGTCTTCAGGGCGTCGGACTGGATGGCGCCGCTGGTCAGGATCTTGATGTTTACCTCGTGATCCGAGCTGTCGACCCCCGCAGAGTTGTCAATGGCGTCGGTGTTGATCCGCCCGCCCCTGCGCGCGAAGGCAATGCGGCCAGCCTGGGTAAAGCCCAGATTGGCGCCTTCGCCCACAACCTTGACCCTGAGTTCCTGACCTTCCACGCGCACGGTGTCGTTGGCCTTGTCGCCCACGCTGAGGTCGCTTTCGCGCGGACCCCTCACATAGGTGCCGATACCCCCGAGATAGAGCAACTCGGCCGGCGCCTTGAGGATCGCGCGGATCAGAGACACCGGATCGAGCTCGTCGGCCTCGATCTCCAGCAGGCTCTTGATCTCCGCCGACAGCGCAATGACCTTGGTGGCACGAGAGAAAACGCCGCCGCCCTTTGATATCTTGGCCTTGTCGTAATCCTGCCACGACGAGCGCGGCAGTTCGAACAGGCGCTTGCGCTCCTCCCAGCTGGTCGCCGGGTCCGGGTCGGGGTCGATGAAGATGTCTCGGTGGTCGAAGGCCGCAACCAGCTTTGTGGCCTTCGACAGCAGCATGCCGTTGCCGAACACGTCGCCCGACATGTCGCCCACGCCGACCGCGGTGAACGGCTCGGTCTGGATGTCCTTGCCCACCTCGCGGAA
>CAZITK010000191.1:0-3604 GCA_964542145.1 uncultured Brevundimonas sp. | reverse complement strand
TGGCGAAAGGCTGTTCCTTGCCCATCAGAGGACCGACATCGCGCACCGGACGAATGTCCACCTGTGAGCCCGGCAGGAAGGCCGAGGCGCCGCCCAGATCAACGGTGAAGCCGCCCTTGACGCGACCGACGATGGCGCCGTTGACCGGCTCGCCCTGTTCGAACACGCCTTCCAGCCGGGTCCAGGCTTCCTCGCGACGCGCCTTGTCGCGACTGATGACCGCTTCGCCAAGCGCGTTCTCTACGCGTTCCAGATAGACTTCGACGTTGTCGCCGACCTTGGGCAGGGCGGCGTCGTCGCCCTGGCCGAACTCGCGCATCGAGATGCGGCCTTCGGTCTTCAGGCCGACGTCGACGATGACGATGTCTTTTTCGATGCCGACGACGCGGCCGTGGACGACCTGGCCTTCGCCAAGGTCGCGACCCTGGAGCTGTTCGTCGAGCAGGGCGGCGAAATCGTCGCGCGAGGGAGTGAGGGTGTCAGTCATGAAGCTATGGGATTCTCGGGGTTCGGGCGCGCGAAGACGGACCCCGCGCGCGGTTGAGATGTCAGGGAAAGTCAGGGTCGGCGGTGATGCGGGAACCGGCTGGTCCCAGGCGCCCGCGGCTAGCGAAACGCCGACGTTGGATTATCCGTCTATCCTAGAGGACGTGGCGGACGCGTCGGGTCTCGACGATACGGCGGGCCGCATCGAAGGCGGCGTCTATACCCAGATCGGTCGTGTCCAGCAAGACCGCATCCTCGGCCTGGATCATGGGCGCCGCGTCCCGGCCGGCGTCACGCTCGTCGCGGCGGACGATGTCGGCCAGCATGTCGTCAAGGGCGATGACCTCGCCCCGCGCAGTCAGCTGGGTCCAGCGGCGCCGGGCGCGGACCTCGGGCGTCGCGGTGACGAACAGCTTGGCGATGGCCTCGGGCGCGATCACAGTGCCGATGTCGCGGCCGTCCAGCACCGCCCCGGCCGGCTGGCGCGCGAAGTCCTGTTGCAGCTTCAACAGCGCGGCGCGCACCGCCGGATGACCCGCCACCCGGCTGGCTGCTTCGCCGGTTCCCCGGTCGATCAGGCGGGGATTGTCGGCGAGCGCCGAAACATCCAACGCCTCGGCCCGCCGGGCGGCTTCGACCTCGTCCTCCAGGGACCCGCCCGCGTCCAGCACGGCCAGGCCGACGGCGCGATAGAGCAGGCCGGTGTCCAGGTGCGGCAGGCCATAGCAAGCGGCCAGCCGCGCGGCGATGGTCCCCTTGCCCGAGGCGGCCGGGCCGTCGACGGCGATCACGAAGGACACGATGGGGGTTCCGGATGGCGATGGGGGATCAGGGCTCTAGCGGTCGCCGCACGGCCTTGTCCAATTCGTATGAGCTGCGGAGACGGCGGGCCACAACAACAGACCGCCGGCGACGATCGGACCGGATTGCTGTCTGCGACGCGGCGGACTGAGGCCAAGGTGACCCTGTCGGGCGAGCGTGCAACGCCTGCGCCACTCATCGGTCGTGCTTAGGGTCTCGCATTTCGACCATCGCCCCGCTGGGCGACGACTAAAGCTCACGCGTGACCGGTGACCGAAATCTCCGCGCCGAGCGAGCCCATCAGCTCGATGAACCCCGGAAAGCTGGTGGCGATCATCTCGGGGTCGCGGACGCTGATGGGTCTGGCCGCGGCCAGTCCCAGGACAAGATGGCTCATGGCGATCCGGTGGTCGTGGGCGGTGTCGACCGTGGCCCCGCCGCGAACGCGGCCTCCGGCGACGATCAGGCCTTCCGGCTCTTCCTCCACAGTGACGCCGCAGGCCCGAAGGCCTAGGGCCATCATGGCGATGCGGTCGCTCTCCTTGACCCGCATTTCGCCGATGCCGCGCATCACCGTCCGACCCTCCGCGAAGGCGGCGGTGGCGGCCAGGATGGGGTATTCGTCGATCATGGCGGCGGCGCGTTCCGGCGGGACGACCACGCCCTTGAGCGCGGAATGTCGCGCGGTGATGTCGCCGATATCTTCGCCGCCGGCCGTGCGGCGGTTCGTGATGGACAGGTCGGCGCCCATCTCGCGCCAGACTTCGAATAGGCCTGTTCGCAGGGGGTTCAGCATCACCCCCTCGACCGTCACCTCCGAGCCCGGCGTAATCAGACCGGCCGCCAGAGGAAACGCGGCGGAGGACGGGTCGCCCGGCACGGCGACAGCCGTCCCGCTGAGTTTCTGGCGGCCCTCCAGCGCGATCGACCAGCCCTCGCCCATCGGCGCGACCGAGACCTCCGCGCCAAAGGCGCGCAACATCCGCTCGGTGTGATCGCGGCTCTTCTCCGGCTCCTCGACCACCGTCCTGCCCTCGGCGTTCAGCCCGGCAAGGAGCAACGCTGACTTGACCTGGGCCGAGGCGACGGCTTGGCGATAAGAGACGCCGTGCAGGCCGCCTCCGGTTAGACGCACCGGAAGCCGATCGTTTCGCTCCAGCCAAGCGAAACGCGCGCCCATGGCGGCGAGCGGTTCCGTGATACGGGTCATCGGCCGCTGCCTGAGAGAGGTGTCTCCATCGAACACGACCTCGATCGGGAACCCGGCCGCGGCGCCCATCAACAGGCGGGCGCCCGTGCCGGCGTTGCCGCAATCGATAGCGCCGGCCGGGTGTCGGAACCCGCGCCGGCCGACCACTCGCCAACGGCTGTCTCCCAGCCGCTCGACCCCGGCCCCCAATGCCGCGATGGCCCGTGCTGTGGCCAAGATGTCTTCGCCCTCCAGCAGCCCCTCGATCTCGGTCAACCCCTCGGCCATGGCCCCCAGGATCAGGGCGCGATGCGAGATGGATTTGTCGCCCGGCGCGCGCGCGCAACCGGAGAGCGGCCCCCCCGGGAACGCCGTCAGGGTGGTCATCGGCCGCTGACGTGAAGGGCTGTCGGACGGGCGCATCGGTCTAGGGCTTTGACAGCGGCTCGTCGGGGTGGCAAGGGAGCCGCCCCCGATCAAACCCCAATCCAGGCGCCCCCTATGGCCAAACCCGAACTGGGCCAGAAGCAGGTCTGTCCGAACTGCCAGGCCAAATTCTACGACCTGACCCGCCGGCCCGCCCGATGCCCCAAGTGCGAGGCGGAGTTCGATCCGGAAGAGGCCCTGCGCGCCCGTCGCGGTCGCGGCAAGGGCTATGCGCCCGAGGAGGCCGCGGACCAGGTCAAGGACAAGACGGCCGACGACGACGAGGAGGAGGAGGATGACACCCCCGCCGCTCCCGAAATCGATCAAGAGGGCCACGAGCCGATCGTGACCCCGGATGACGACGACGCTGACGAGTCCGCCGATGAGTCCGGCATGAACACAACCGACGGAGATGACGACGACGCGGCCGACGACGACTCCGTGCCCTTCATCGAGGATGATGATGACGATGCCATCGACGAGGACCTCGTCAAGGGCGGCAAGGACGACGATCGGTGATGCGAAAAAAACCGGCGGACCGGCTTGATCACCGCAAGGCGCTGACATAGGTTCCGCCGCCTCGCGCGCCCCCGGCCAGCAATGGGCGGAGGCGACGCGACCAGGCGGTCTCTCTCGGAGAGAAAGTCCGGGGCTATAGCTCAGTTGGTAGAGCGCTTGAATGGCATTCAAGAGGTCAGCGGT
>CAZITK010000190.1:0-3617 GCA_964542145.1 uncultured Brevundimonas sp. | reverse complement strand
AAGGCTGAGATCTGCTGGGGCGAATAGTCCTTGCCGTGGGCCTTGATCCAGGCGTCGCCAGTCGGGCCCTTGACGATTTCATAGGGCACCATGCCCTTGTCCTTGGCCACCACGGGATCATCGAAGTTGCGGCCGATCAGGCGCTTGATGGCGAAGAAGGTGTTGGACGGGTTGGTCACCGCCTGGCGCTTAGCCGGTTGACCGACCAGAATTTCTCCGCCGTCCTGAATGGCGACGACCGAGGGGGTTGTGCGGTTGCCTTCCGCGTTCTCGATAACCTTGGGGTTCTTGCCGTCCATGACGGCCACGCACGAGTTGGTGGTGCCGAGGTCGATGCCGATGATCTTGGCCATGGGCTCTTGTTCTCACTCCTTGCGGCGGGCGATGCGGCGGCCTTCGACGAAGCGCCGCACGTGACCGCCCCCTTGTTGAACGAACCCCCGGGCGACCGGAGGCGGGACAAACGATTTCCGGCCTTCGCCGGTCGAGCGGGATATGGGAAAGTCCGCATGGGCCGCAAGGGCTTGACCGTTTCGCTGCTGGCGTAATTTCAGTGGAGAACCGCGTGTACCGGGAGTATGACGTGACACTGTTCGCGCCCGGCTGATCGGACGCCAGTGGGGGAGCTACTAGATGTCCATCAAGATCCTGGCCCGCGGAGCCATCATGGCCCTGGCGCTCGGTCTCGCAGCGACGCCGGCGATCGCCGGCGTGCAATCGAATGACGACCTGGATCGTCGCGTTCGGATCATCAACGATACCGGCCAAACCATCATGTATTTCTATGCCTCGCGCCAGGGCGTCGACAGTTGGGAGGAGGACATGCTTGGCGCCGACATCCTCGACGACGGCGAAAGCGTTAGCGCGAATATCGACGACGGCTCGCGCGCCTGCCGCTACGATTTCAAGGCCGTCTTCGACGACGGTCAGTCGCTCGAGCGCTACAATATCAACGTCTGCGAAATCAGCACCTACACCTATACCCGCTAATGCTGAGGGTGCGGCCGGGTCTGTCGCGGGCTTTCGCCTGTGGCCCGGCCGTCTCCAGCCGGCGGCGCAGTCGGTGCTGGTCGCCGAGATCATGGCGAGCCTGGTCGAAGCCCCGCCCTACCGCCCGGTGACGCGGGGCGGCCGTTCTTTCTCGGTCCGAATGTCGAACTTCGGGTCGCTTGGCTGGGTCTCGGATCGCGCCGGCTATCGCTATCAGGCCGACCATCCCGAAACCGGCCGACCGTGGCCAGCGATCCCGCCCCTGCTGCTTGACCTGTGGCGACAGCTGGCTGACCCAGACCAGCCGCCGGACGCCTGTCTGGTTAATCTCTACGACGGCGACGCCCGCATGGGTCTGCATCAGGACCGGGACGAGGCTGACCTCGCCGCGCCGGTGCTATCGATCTCGCTGGGCGACACGGCGGTGTTTCGCATCGGCCCGACCGAAGGAGGGCGGACCCGGAGCTTTCGCCTCGCCTCGGGCGACGTCTGCATGCTCGCCGGCGAGGCCCGGCTGGCGCGCCACGGCGTCGACCGCATCCTGGCGGGCTCGTCGCGCCTCATCCCCGGCGGCGGCCGGATCAACCTCACCCTCAGACGCGCCGCTTGAGCCCGATCCCGGCCTCGGGCAGCATCCCCCGCGCATGGACGGTCTCTCGCCCTTTCCGCCCGCGGCGCCGCCGCGTCGCCCGGTGTCGCCGGGACTGTATCTCGTCTCCACGCCGATCGGGAACCTGCGCGACATCACCCTGAGAGCGCTGGACGTTCTAGCCGCCGCCGATCTGGTCCTGGCCGAGGACACCCGCGTTTCGGCCAAGCTGCTTAGCGCCTATGGCTTGAAGCGTCCGTTGCGCCGGGCGGACGACCACGCCAGCGAGGCCGCCGCCGAGGAGGCTGTTCGCCGCGTGGCCGAGGGCCAAATCGTGGCCCTGATCTCCGACGCCGGCACGCCGTTGATTTCCGACCCCGGATTTGTCGTCGCCCGCGCCATGGTCGAGGCCGGCCTGCCCGTCCACCCCATTCCCGGCGCCTCCAGCTTGACGGCCGCCCTCGCCGTCGCCGGCCTGCCGGCCGACCGGGTGCTGTTCGCGGGCTTCCTGCCGTCCAAGTCCGCCGCGCGCCGCACCGCGCTGGCAACTCTAGGCGCCGTGCACGCGACCCTGGTGCTGTTTGAGAGCGGCCCGCGTCTTCGGGACAGCCTGACCGACATGGCTGACGTTCTGGGCGACCGCCCCGCCGCCGTGGCCCGCGAACTGACCAAGCTGCATGAGGAATGCGTTCGCGCGCCGCTTTCGGCCCTGGCCGTAGACCCGCGCCTGGACGCCCCCAAGGGCGAGATTGTGGTAGTCATCGGTCCCGGCGAGGCCGCAGCCGCCAGCGACCAGGACATCGACATCGCCCTCGCCAGCGCGCTTGCCCGCCTGGCGCCCGGCGAGGCGGCCCGCGAAGTGGCGCAGGCCCTCGGCCTCAAGCGCAAGGCCGTCTACGCCCGCGCCCTTGAGCTTCAGGGCCGGTGAGCCGGCGGCCGCGCCCCTGGCGTTCGGACCTGGGCGGGCGGTCGCGTGGGGCGGGCCGGCGCGGCGAATGGATCGCAGCCCTGCTGCTGATGGCCAAGGGTTACCGGATCCTGGGCTTTCGTCTGCCCAGCCGCGCCGGCGAAATCGACATTCTCGCCAGCCGGGGGCCCCGCCTGGTGGTGGTCGAGGTCAAGCGCCGCCAGACCCTCGAAGCCGCCCTCCAGGCCCTGACGGTCGAGCAGCGCCAACGCCTGCTCGCCGCAGGCCAGGCGGTCCAGCGCAGCCGCCCCCAGTGGCGGAATCTTGATCTGGCCCTCGATATGGTGGCGCTGGCCCCCGGCCGGTTTCCGCGTCATCTTCGCAACCTGCCCCAGGTGTGAGCGGGAGTCGGGGATGGTGCGCGAGGAGGCCGAAGCGATCCTGACGGCGGCGGGGGAAGCCTCCGACGACGCCTTTCCGCTATTGGAGGCGGCGCTCGCCTGCGCCATTCACGACTATCCCTTCCGAGACGCGGCCCCCGCCCGGGCCTTGGCGGCGGCGGCGGTCGAGCGGCTGGCCTCGCGGGTCAGCGGCGAACCGCATGACGTGGCCCTGGCCGAGACCCTGTCCGGCGATCTGCGTCTGAACGGCGATCTGCTGGACTATGACCACCCGGCCAACACCGACCTGATCGACGTGGCGGAGCGTCGGCGGGGCCTGTCGGCGACGCTGGCGGTCTTCTATCTCCACGCGGCACGGGGGGCGGGCGTCGAGGCCCGAGGCGTCGACTTCCCAAACCATTTCCTTCTCCGGGTCGAGACAGAGGACGGGCCGGTGGCCCTCGATCCGTTCAGCCAGGGCCGACTGGTGCTGCCGTCTGAGTTGACGCGCCGCGCCCTGCTGGCCGGACTGATGCCGCATGTGGCCGACCGGCTGGACCTGCTGATGACGCCGGTCAGCGACCGCCATGCCCTGATTCGGCTTCAGAACGTCCTGTTCAGCCGCACCATCCGCGCCCTCGATTATGAGGGCGCCGAACGCTCCGCCTTGCGCCGCGCCCTCCTTGATCCCGCCGATCACCGCCCTTGGCTGGACGTCGCCTCGGCGCGCGAGAAACAGGGCGCTCTCTCC
>CAZITK010000189.1:0-3677 GCA_964542145.1 uncultured Brevundimonas sp. | reverse complement strand
ACCCCTGACATTCAGCTTGGGAAGCTGACGTTCTACCTCTGAACTACACCCGCCTTGGCCGCCTTATCGCCCCGAGCGGGCGGCAAGGGAAGCCCGGTTGGCAACGGGCTTTCCCGAGGCTCGCGTCAGTGACGCTCGACCGTCACCCCACGTTGTTCCAGCATGTTCTGGACGCTGTCCTCGCCGGCCAGGTGGGCGGCGCCGACGGCGATGAAGTGTGTGCCCGAGCCTTCCAGCATGCGCGCGATCTGACCGGTCCAGTCGGCGTTGCGACGAACCAGGATGACGTCATAGAGTTCGCCCCACTCGGCCTTCATCTCGTCGATGGCGACCTCTTCCAGCACGCCCATATCGCCGACGGCCCAGGCGGCGACCATGCGGTCCAGCTCCTCGGGGGCCTCCTCATAGGTGTCGAGCGCATAGCGCAGGAAGTCCAGCTGGGTGTCCTGGGACAGGTTGGCGAAGAAGCCGAACTGCTGCTCCATGGTTTCCAGACCCCTTACCGGTTTGCCGGCGGCCACGGCGGCGGCCTTGATCTTGGGATCGACGCCGGAATCGGGGCTGTATCCGGCATGGACGATGGCCGCGACGCTGACCTGCAGGCCGGCGAGCCAGGGCCGCAACGGGTCCATGGCCGCTGCCGAGGCGCCGATCATCCGCGCCGCCTGGTCGAGCTGAGCCTGCTCCGCCTCGGTCAGCAGCGACGACAGCGGCTGGTCCGGCGCAGCCAGGCCGTATTGCTGGATCAGAGGCAGGGCGGCGGCCTGGTCATCGAGATCGGCGATCTCCAGCCAGACCTCGTCAGCCTCGGCCAGGGCGGCGTCGATCTTGTCGGAACGCCAGGCGATCTCGGGCCGAAGCAGGTGAACCGTCCCGAAAAGATAGATGGTCGAATCCTCGTCGCGGATCACCCACATGGCCGGGTCGGCGGCTTGCTGCACGGCCGGCGCGGATTCGGCGATCGCGGCGTCCTGGGCTGCGGTGGACGGCCCGACGAACAAAAAGGCGAGGGCGGCGCCGGTCAGGGTGCGCCGGCACAGTCGGGCGAGGCTTGAGAAACGGGCCTGGGTCATAGGGATCCTTCTGAGCTGATCGAAGTAGAGGAGAGCGACGCCGCGGCGTCAATCGGTGAAGATCGATTCGATCGGCAGGCCGAACAGCCGGGCGATCTTGAAGGCGAGGGGCAGGGAAGGGTCGTAGCGTCCGGTCTCCAGCGCATTGACGGTCTGGCGCGAGACGCCGAGCCGGTCGGCCAGGTGCGCCTGGCTCCAGTCACGTTCCGCGCGCAGCACCTTGAGACGGTTGTCCATGATTGCGATCACCGCCGCGCCAGCCACCACCCGGCCCAGGCCAAGGTGTAGCCGATCAGCTGGAGCAGGAGCAGCAGCGCCATGCCCAGGGCCAGGACCTGGGCGGGATCGACGCCCGCCAGGGTGGAGGCCCGCAGGTCGACGCGCACCAAGGTCAGCAATATCACTCCGCCGACGACGAGGCCCAGGTTGCCGCCCCAGAACCACGACCATTTATGAGCCTCGCGGGCCGCTTCGTCGAGGCGTCGCCACCACCAGATCACCAGGAGGCTGACCGCCGCCATGGCGATCGTGCCGGTGATCGCGGCAGCCGGCACGGTCCCGACGCCTGTTCCGCTGAGCAATGCCGAGGCGATGCCTGCGACCAGGCCCAGGACGAGGGCGCCGCCCATGACGAGGGCGAACAGGGCGGGGCCTCCGCGCGGGAGATGAAAGCGTGAACCAGAACGCATGACGTACACCCTTGTCTAAAAGACAAGCGACCTTGTCACATTCGTTTGCCCGGCGCAACCCCCTCGGCTAATGACCAATCCATGGCCCTGCCCGAACACCTGCTCCGCCCGGACGGCGAACGCCTCGCCTTCCATCGCCGCGCGGGCCGGGGGCCGACGGTGCTCTGGATAGGCGGCTTCCGCTCGGACATGGAGGGGACCAAGGCCCTGGCTCTGGACCAGGCGGCCGCCGAGCAGGACTGGGCCTATGTCCGCTATGACCATTTCGCCCACGGCGTCTCGTCTGGCGATTGGCGTCAGGCCACCATCGGCCGGTGGGCCCAGGACGCGGCCGCAATGATCGACGCCATCGATGGGCCGGTGCTGCCCGTCGGCTCGTCGCTCGGAGGATGGCTGGCGTTGTTGCTGCAGGGTATGCGGCCCGACCGGATCGCCGCCACCGTCCTGATCGCCCCCGCCGCCGACTTCACCGCGCGGCTGATGTGGCCGTCGCTGGACGATCATGTCCGCCAGACCATCCTGCGCGACGGCGAAGCGCTGATCTCGGAGGAGGGGCTGGGCGACTATGTCCTGACCCGCCGCATGTTCGACGAGGCGCGTGACCATCTGGTGCTTGATGGACGGATTTCCAGCGCCGGCCCGATCCACATCCTGCAGGGGCGGCTCGACGACGCCGTGCCGTGGCGTCACGCCTTGCACACGATCGACCGCATCCAGGGCGCCGACATCGCTCTGGACCTGATCGAGGATGGCGACCATCGCCTGTCACGTCCGCAGGATCTGGCGCGTCTCGTCGAGGCGGTGGAGCGGCTGCGATCGCGCTGTAACCAGAGCTGAACAGCGGCCGGCGGCGACCGCCCCGTTCCAGGCCCATTTTTGACACTCTTTGGGTGTGGACTCTCCTGTCGTGGCTTCGTTCGTTGAAGCCCCTCTTCCCTTTCAGATGTCCTTGATGAGGCGGCCTTGGTCGCCAGTGCAGTTCTTTTGCGAGTCAGTGCGTATGCAAGACAGTTCCGTTCAGGCCAAAACGGCCCCCGAAAAGCTTAACCGGCGCCAGGCCGCCAAGGTCAGAACCCGCCACAAGGTTCTGGAATCAGCCCGCAATCTCTTCGCCGAGCGCGGGTATGACCCCTCCACCATCCGCGACATCGCCAAGGGGGCCGGCATGTCCACCGGAGCCGTCTTCGCAAACTTTCAGGACAAGGCCGAGCTGTTCGAGGCCGTGCTGATCGACGACCTGGCCAAACTGGCTGAGGACATGCGTCGCGGCGCGCGCAAGGACGGCGGCGTGAAGGTGCGGCTTCTGGCCATTCTGGACGCCGGCTATCACGCCAGCCTGGATCACCTGCCGCTGATGCAGGCCTTCATCGCCCGTTCGTGGTTTCAGCCCCAGGCCGCCGAGATGCGCGCGCGCGTCGCCGGCCGGGACATCCAGGCGGTTATCGCCGACACACTCAAAGACGGCGTCAGCTCGGGCGAACTGGCCCAGGACATCGACCTCAAGTTGATCAGCGAGATGGTGTGGGACGCCTATCTGTCGAACTACCGCAAGGCGGCCTATGACGGCTGGGATCTCAAGGGCGTGTCCGACAGGCTTTCGGCCCAGTTGGACCTGATCCTGGGCGGCGCCGCGCGCGAGATGCGCAAGGCCGCCTGACCGGGGAGCGGCTGCGCGGGATTCAGCTTTTCCACCTCAGGGTCCGAGGGCTGACGGGATTGACGAAGGGCCGCGCCTCGGCGCGGCTCTTTCGCCATTCGCGCTTGAGCTGCTGGTACCACTTGGCCTGAGCGTCGGCGTCGTCGATCCAGATCAGGGTCGGGTCGTAGCGCAGCCCCTCATTCTGCAGGTTTACCATGCCGCCGTCCTGTTTCAGGAATGCGCGGACGCCCCGGCGCAAGAAGGGTTTCGCCAGGC